>SKXZ01000227.1 GCA_007128145.1 Candidatus Nitricultor lacus
AAAGACCCGGCAGCGGGAGGCTCTCCGCCGAATAACTGGATATCGTATTTTTCCGGTGAAAAGGAAGCAAGCGCCTGGAGGTGGGATGAAACAAGAGGCCAATTCTACCTGGCTCTTTTTACCCCTGCCCAACCCGACCTCAACTGGGAAAACGCAGATGTCAAGCGAGCTGTTTTTGATGCCATGTCTTTCTGGTTGAAACGAGGGGTGGATGGGTTTCGTTTCGATGTTGCCATGTCGATGTGTAAAGATCCTTCTTTCAAAGATATCATTCCGCGCAGCCAAGAAGGGAAACACGCGCAATACCAGGCTATAGACCGTTATCATCTTGACCCCCTGGTGGGAAGGCCGGAGACACTGCTGGTGTTTGAAGAGGTGCGGAGATTCCTCGATCAGTATCAACCTGAAAGGATAGGCATCGGTGAAGTTATTTCCGAAAAGGGGCTCTATCACTATTTGGAGTTTTCCCTGCCAGGCCGGCTTCACCTGGTGTTTAACTATGACTTTATAGATGATATGTCGCTTGATACACGAAAACTTCACCGATTGATATCGGAAACCGAGAAGATGTTCGACACTCGCTCTTGGCCATGTTATGCCATGGGGAATCATGATGTCTACCGGGTGCTTTCGAGGTTAGGTATATCGGAGAAGGAAAACCGCTGCGCGATAGGAAAGCTTTTGGCCACCTTGCAGCTTACCCTGCGTGGAACACCGGTAATATACTACGGTGAAGAGATCGGTATGGAAAACGTATCGATTCCGCATGAAAAAATCCTCGATCCGCTGGGAAAAACCTGGTGGCCTCTCAGGGAGGGAAGGGATGTCGTTCGTACACCGATGCACTGGGAAAGAGGACGCTTAGCGGGATTTTCCGAGGCCGAACCTTGGCTGCCGGTAGGTGTAGATAAGGACAGTACGCATAACGTGGCTTCCCAGGAAAAGGACCCTTCTTCACTTCTTAACCACTACCGCAGGCTTATACATATCAGAAAGCATACACCCGTTTTGAAACATGGCGCATTCCGCTTTCTCCTTGATGGACATGACGGATTGCTTGGTTACCAGCGCCTGGATGGCTCGGATAAAGTGGTGGTTATCCTGAATTTTAATGCATCCCAGGCGGGAGTGGATCTGGGAGGGGTTGGGAAAATACTGTGTGGAACACACCGTAATGAGGGAGACAGTATAGAAAAAAGAATACTCCTTGAACCATACGAAGCTCTGGTTGCGAATGTAGGCGATATTTGAGCATTTTCCTATGTATCCCGGGCTTTGAAAACCTTTTCGTCATTGGAAACGGTGATTTTCTGTCCTGGTTGAAGTACCACGAAATCATCATTATTCCATTCGCCTTGGAGAAGTCTTTCAAGAAGCAAAAGGTTTCCCGGAAGTTCCCGGAAAGCGAATGATTTTTTTTGTGCGATTTTTTCTACCCTGTTGCGGCAGTTCAAAAAACGGAAGGTTGGAAAATCAATCCAGGCTGCATGTGTGTAGTGCCTGGTCCAACCTTCTTCCGTCTCCATGAGGAAGCGAGCGTTCTCTTCTCCGAATTTTTCCACGTACTCGTCATAACGTTTTTCCCTGCTTTGGGAAGATTCAGATCCTACCGTGTAGCCTCGTTCCACCGCGCTTGGAGTGTAGTAGTAGGTGCCGGGGTTTTGCTCAAACTCTTCCTGGTAACGCTTTCTTGAGCCGAGAAAAAGGGTTATACAGTCATGTGCGCGGGGGATAACCAGCGGAATACCAGAAGCGATAAGGCCGTCTGCTGCATTTCCACACAAAGCATATCCCAAAAGGAGAGCGTCATAAGCTTTGTCAGAACTGCTGAGCCGGTCGATTTCCTGCTGGAGGACTGAACGGAGATGGTCAGGTCGCTCATGGAGGCCTTTTTCAAGAAAAAACGGATCGATAGTGTGCGAACTCGTGGCGATGAGGGAGCACACCTCACGTACAAAAACGTCACACGATATGAGTGCAAAATACATATTTTTACCTCCAGTATTTTCTGGTGATCATTCTTGAAACACTGCTTTCACCACCGTATGGTCAGAAGGTCTCTCCCAAGTCCGAACTTCACGGTCTGCAAGGCAATCGACAGATAAGTCCGCCAATGGTGGGGTAGCCAGGATATGGTCAACCCTCCAGCCGATATTGCGTTCAAGCGCGTTTTTAACCCGATAATCCCAGAAAGTGAATTCTCCTTCTCCCGGACGGTGTTTGCGGAATACATCCACAAAACCCCAGGAAACAACAGAAGCGAATATTTCGCGCACATCCGAATGAAAACACACATGATTTTTCTTGGTTTCCGGCCGGCTGACGTCTTTTTCTGTGGGAGCCACATTCATGTCTCCCAGCCACAGGAGAGGATTGGAAGGGGAAAAGTTATTATCCAAAAGTCTGTGTATTCGTTTCAGAAAATTCAGTTTCATGGTGTAATCAGGATGATCAATAGATTTCCCCTGTGGAACATAGGTGTTGAGGATGTGGATATTTTTGCACCGGGTGATTATCAGGCGAGTTTCCGCAGTAGGTTTTTCCCCATCATCGAAACCAAAACGAACATCGAAAAGTTCTTCCCGACTGATTATCGCTGTTCCGTTATAACTTTTCTCCCCATGAAAATATGCGTGATATCCCAATGAAACAAATGGTTCAGCGGGAAAGTGCGCGTCATCGACCTTGGTTTCCTGAAGGCATAAAACATCAACAGGGTTCTCAGACAACCAGCGCACGATAACAGGAAGGCGTGTTCTCACGGAATTCACATTAAAAGTTGCTATTGACCACATTTTCAAGCAATGTATCCTTTCAGTGTATAACCGGTATGTTCCAGGGCTTTTTCCAAACGTGTTTTTAATGTGGTGACCGCGTCTTTTACCAAGCTTTTAAAGGGGGGACGCATCAGACCGTTTCCAATACCGCGTAAGGACAGTGCTGCTTTGAGCATGGCGAAATCGGCACCTTCGCCCATAGCTGCGGATATGGCAATCAATTTTTTCTGCTCCCGGCGTGCTTCATCGAAATTTCCCTGCTGAAAAGCATTCCATACATTCACAAAAGGTTCGGGGAAAATTCCTCCCGGTCCAGTGACCGAGCCATGTCCTCCCAGCAGTAATACAGAGAGGAAACCGCGATCACACCCGACCAATACCCTGAATTCAGCGGGTGTTTCTAAAATATATCCTGAAAAAGTAGTCATATCTCCACTCGAGTCTTTGATTCCAGCAATCTGCGGGTATGCTTCAGAGAGTGTACGCACGGTGGAAACATCCAAGTTGTTTTTCGCAAGAGAGGGAATATTATACAAATAGAGAGGGAAGTTCTCGTCACATTCCTGGGCGAGGGTTGAATAATAGTCCAATAACTCATCCTGGCTGTAGACGTAATAATAGGGTGTGACTACCGCCGCTCCGTCGCATCCCACTGTACGAGCGTGATCAATGAGATCCTTAGTATCAGCGAGATTCGTCGTTCCGCACTGGGCAACAATTGCCATCCGACCTTTATTGATATCAATGATGCTTTGCAGAACCTCTTTTCGTTCTTCTGCGGTGAGTATTTGTGCTTCCGCGGTAGTCCCACAGGCAAAAATTCCATGCACTCCATTGCTGGCAAGAAAATCAACTTGTTGTTCTAATACTTTATGATCCAGCTTTCCGTCGTTTCCAAATGGTGTGGTATGGGCCACCACCACACCATCAAGTTTTCTCATGGTATATCCTCCCTTTTTGCGAAATATAATTGGGCTATGTGTTGGCTGAAGCAGAGATTACAGTTCCAAACACAAGCATAAGGGTAAGCATTGTCATAAGGTTGATTTTATGAATTCTTCAAGGTTCTTTCCTT
>SKXZ01000083.1 GCA_007128145.1 Candidatus Nitricultor lacus
CAACGACACCGAGAAAAATTCCAGCGATAATCAAAACTACCAACACGGTGAGGAAACTGGACCACAGCTCCTTCCTGCTGGGCCAGGTGATTTTGCGCATCTCTCCCCACGCTTCCCGGAAATACGTCCGAAGAGACTTAAATAGCTTGACAAAAAACATACCCAGACCTCATCCCTTTCCGAGGAATAGAAAGAACAGCAGAAGACCCCTCCATCACCGGCTGACTGATGATCCTGGCAATTTTGTTGATGAAGAAGAGGCTCAAGGGGGAATTCCTCTGCACCTGCGACATTATAAATACTTTCATCCACTGTGTCAATGTAAAATACCTTTTAATGAAAATACCTTTTGAAATAGTTCTTATATTTGTTTACCATTTTTTCAAGGCACGGCTTCCTCAATTATCCCTCCTCCCAACACCACGTTATCCTCATACAGAACAACTGACTGGCCCGGAGTGACAAATTCCTGGTTGCGGTCGAACAATACTTCCAATTTTTCCCCATCAAAAGATACTTGAGAAGATACCTCACGATGAGAAGAACGCAGCTTCACCCAAGCTTTCGAAGGTAGAGCGTCAACCAGGAAATTCACCTTTCCAGCACACAGACCTCTCGACTGCAATTCTTCTCTTCTTCCCACCACAACGCGGTTTTTTTCCGGCTGTATGGCAAGTACATACCAGGGATGCGAACCGGGGATTCCCAATCCCTTCCGTTGTCCTATGGTATAAAAAAATACTCCCTTGTGTTTCCCTAATACCTTGCCTGACTTGTCCACTATTTCACCTGATTCTAATGCATTCATACGAGAACTGATCAGGGATCTATAATCTCCTTTCGGAATAAAACATATATCCTGACTCTGGGGCTTATGATGTACATGCAGTCCGGCCTTTCTCACTTTTTCACGTACGTCTTCTTTCTTCAAATCAGAAAGCGGGAATATTACGTTTGGGAGAAGGTCGCGTTCGATTCGGTACAAAAAATACGTTTGGTCTTTTTTCACATCCTTTGGTTTTAAAAGAAGGTATGCCCCTTCTCTTTCTTCAATACGAGCATAATGGCCGGTAGCCAGAAATCGGCAATTAGCAGACCTTGCTATTGATAAAAGTTTTCCAAATTTGAGGAATTGGTTACACCATATGCAAGGATTCGGAGTTCTTCCCTGTGTGTATTCCCGAATGAAAGGCTGAATAATCATATTTTCAAGCTCATGTGAAAAATCCAACACATAATGTTTAATGCCGAGATTCCCGCAAACCCTCCGTGCGTCCCCAACCGCTTCCGGTCCACAACATGATGGAGAGCTGCTTGTGCTTTCGCATTTAATTCCCAAACACATGGTCACCCCTATAACATGATAACCCTTTTCCAGAAGGATCAACGCTGCAGCTGAGGAATCCACACCGCCACTCATCGCCACCATGACAGTGTGTGCAGAATCCATTTTTTTTTGGTTGAACATGTCAACACCTTTGAAATGCAGTACTTTCTACCTTTATTCTGAATCCTGGATCCTGGATCCTGACTCCTTTGCAGCAGCTACCATCTCTTGATATATTCTTTCGGTATCTTCCAGCCGGCACAGCTCTGTACCTGGCGTCATAACAGCAGCGTTTCCGGCAGCTGCACCATAAAGGACTGCATCTTCTATCGAAATCCCTCTTGCAAGCTGAAGAGTCAGCCCAGCCACCGTACTGTCACCCGCTCCCACCTTGCTCACTGCTTTCACATCGGGTGTGCGAACCCGTTTATAACCGTCGCTCCACACTGCCAACAGGCCATCAGCACCAAGGGATACGACTATAACCTCACATTTACCCTCTGTGATTATTTCAGCTGCCGCTTCTCGTAACCCTGCCTCGTCATCTTCGGATAATCCGGTTAATTCACGAAATTCCCGGCGATTCGGTTTTATGAGATATACGCCCCCCTCCTTAACGGTATTTTGCAAAGCATTTCCTGATGTATCGACAATTACTTTGGCTTTGATTTCCCTCGATACAGCCACGACTCTGGCAAAGAAATCATCCGGCACCCCGAGTGGCAAACTCCCGCTTGCTACTATATACTCCGGCCTTGGAGAGAGTTCCGCTACCACCTTGAGACACTTTTCCCATTCTTTATCAGTTAGTTCAGGGCCAGGCGTGTTGAAACGGTATTGTAAACCGTTTGATTCATCCAAAAAGGTGTAGTTTTCCCTGGTCAAGCCCTGAATGGAAATCGACATATGCCAGAGGTTTTCTTCATCAAGCAACTCACCAAGCATGACACCATTCACGCCTCCGGCTGGATAAATTGTGCTCGCGCTGCCTCCCAACCTGTGGATGGCTCGGGACACGTTGATTCCACCGCCACCCGGATGGAGGGTTGGGGAATCGCAGCGTAACTTTTTTTCCGGCTCTATTTTCGAAACGCGAGCACTAACGTCGATACATGGATTCATGGTCAAAGTGACAATTAGCTGCATGATTATAGCTCCTTTCTAAACCCTCGACCGCCTTTTATTGCCTGCCACGTCGCCTGCTACGCCAGCCTCCTCACAGTGACGGACTAAAAACACTCTGTATACTAAATCCTGATTTCTGAATACTGTTTCCAACCCATTGGTTTTTCCTGCAACAAGATACTCATATTTTTACAAAGACAGTTCTTTCTCCAACCGGAATATATTCCGTTTACCCCGTCTCTCGTAGGTCATCCGGTCAAAAACTTGCGAACTAGGTGTATGTTAAGATCACCAATTTCCCGCTCCTCCAACGAAACGTCAAGCCGAGGTTTTGGCGCTTTGAGCGGATTAAAAGGAATCGCGTCATCTTCAATAATCACGGCCAACATTCCCTGTACTTGTTGAAGAATGATCAAGTGATCTGCCGATATTCCCGCCATGGTCCCACGCTGGTTGAAATCCCATACGTCAAAAAGACTTTCTTTCCCGCTAACCAGCTGCACCATACAATCCCTCCCACCGCACTCAACAACAGTCGCCGATTCCATACTCTTCCTCGAACGGGATACATGAGCAAGTACTTCCTCCTGTTTGTCCACAATACAAAAATGGTCGAGGAGACCGGATACTTGGAGAACCCATTTCACTTCCGGTTTGAGGGAAAAAATTGTTCCCCCGTTTTTTTAAGATTAATATTTTACACAAGAACCGTGAAGATTCTTGCCTGAATTGGAGATACCAGATGTTTTTCCCTGAGTCCTATTAGGGCTTATTTCGATATCCAACACAAATGCGTTTAGTGAAGAAGTTTTGAAGACACCCGGTAATCTTGGTTCTGTGTTGGGGATGCACTGAACCAGTTAAAGCTGTGAAATCGAACAATACATACTTCCCAGGTTTTTTGGACTGAATATGCGTGTGAGTAAAGGGATGTAAGCCCTGTAAATAAAAAATGGCAGGCCCGGCAGGATTCGAACCTGCAGCCCCCGGTTTTGGAGACCGGTGCTCTGCCGTTAGAGCTACGGACCTGCGCTTACTCATCCATCTTACCTTATTTTATCTCTCGATGTAAAGTGTGTTTCTTACAGTGAGAGCAGTATTTCTTGAATTCGAGGCGACCGGTCTTGTTTTTCTTATTCTTCATTCCCTGGTAATTCCGGCGCCGACAGTCGGTACATTCAAAAGTAATGGTTTCCTGCACTGTTGTCTCCTTCTTGAATCGTTCTCAATCACTCAATAATATCGGTCACCACACCTGCACCTACCGTACGTCCGCCTTCCCTGATGGCGAAACGCAGTCCCTTTTCCATGGCGATGGGGTAGATGAGCTTCACTTCCAAG
>SKXZ01000158.1 GCA_007128145.1 Candidatus Nitricultor lacus
CAGGAAGTGTATACGAGGTATCGTTTTTCCACCTGGAAGCGGGGATGTGTGAGAATATATGCCACTTCTCCGTCATTCGTTAACAGAAGAAGTCCTTCGCTGTCTGAATCAAGCCTGCCCACTGGAAAAATGCGATATGGGAAGTCCTGAATATAGGCCATAACGGTAGTTCTCCCTTGGGGATCTTTTACCGTGGTGAGAGATCCGCGTGGTTTGTTGAGCATGAGATATATTTTTTCCTCGTTTCTGCTGACTTTCTTTCCATCGACTTCCACAATGTCATCATCACTTACACGCTCTGCGGGTGAAGAAACGGTGACCCCATTTTTTTTAACCCGGTTCTCCTGGACAAGTCGGTCACAATAACGCCTGGAGCCAATCCCCGCAAGGGCAAGATATTTGTTGATACGGTAAGAAGCGCTCACGCCGTTTCTTCCTCGCCTCCCGGTGTGGAAGCTATTTTTTGCAAGCGTTCCAGGTCTTCCTGATCCTCGATCCCGAAAACATGGAAAAATTTTGGCGTAACTCGGTAAAGGAAGGGTTTCCCGGGCGCTTCACGGTGACCGCTTATAGTGATGAGTCCGCGTTCGAGTAGATTTTTTACAGACGTTGCTGAATCTGCTCCGCGTCGAAGGTCAATTTCACCCTTGGTTACAGGTTGTAATAAGGAAACAAGAGCAAGCGTTTCGAGGGATGCCCTTGAAAGCCCTTTTTTGACTTGTATTCGTAAATGCTTCTTCAATTCTTCGCCGTAATCGGGACACACAACCATTTGCCAGTCTCCTCCGGTTCGTCGGATCATGAGAGAGCTTCCCCTTCTTTTATACATGTCTGAGAGCTCTTCCAGGCAACGTGTAGTTGTTTCTTCTTCTGTCTGCGCTAGATCTGCCAATTCTTTCAAAGGGACAGGGCGGGGTGAAACAAAAAGCATGGCTTCTAAAAGACAACAAACATGGCTTTTATCATTCATAATCGACGGAACAGCACCTTTCCTTCCTGATCACGGGTAACTATCTCTTTGCGGAAAACAAGATCAAGTATCACCAGAAATGTCGCGATTGCCTCTTTCCGCCCCTTGCCTCCCAGGAAAAGTTCTTCCATGGGAAACCACCGATCCGGGTTTTGGGAGAAAAGCTTTTTAAGTTTTTCACTGTAAGAATCGATAAGGTTTTCAAAATTATCATCAAGACAAATCTCCTGTACTCTTTTTTCCTCTCCCAGGTAACGCCGGTAAAGGGTGAGAAGCTCATTCAGTCCGGGATTGACCATTTCCAATATCTCCCGGCTTTCCATGCTTTTTAATCTTTCTGAGGGGGGCGGTAAGACGGAGGCTTCGCGCTCCTGCATAGAAGCCAAAAGATCCGTGAGCATACTCAGGTACTGGTCGGAGGAAAATCCCTCTTCTTCGAGTTCTTGGTCCTCTTCTATCCCGAGAACTTCATTGAGCTCTTCTTCCACCTTATCAACAAGATCCTCCAGGGCACCGATGCGTTCGCGCAGGGAGGAAGCTTCCTGTACTTTACGTTTCAGTGTTTCTCTCATGGTTACAACTGGTAGGTGAGTTTCATAGCGGTCCTGGCTTCTCCAAGCGTTGATTCAGCCAGTTGCCGTGCTTTTCTGCTTCCCTCGTAAAGTATTTCACGGGCGAGCTCTTCTTTTCCCTGGTATTGTTCCCGAAAAGGAGTGATACTGTCAAGATACTGAATCATGAAGGTGGTGAGTTCTTTTTTACATTCCACGCAACCCAACACCCCGCTGCGGCAATCAGCTTCGATTTCTTTCACTCTCGGGTTTCCTGCCACACCATGAAAGGTATATACATTACACCGTTCCGGATGGCCAGGATCGTTTTTCCTGATTTTTTCCGGATCAGTGAACATGCCCATAATTTTCTTCTTCACCTTATCCCTCGGTTCTGAAAGACCAATAGTATTGTCCAAGCTTTTACTCATTTTCCGGCCGTCGACCCCGAGTATGCGCGGTGTTTCAGTCAGTAAAGCTTCCGGTTCTGGGAAAACCTTATCATAGAGATAATTAAAACGACGCGCGATTTCCCTGGTTATTTCGATATGGGGAACCTGGTCCTCTCCTACCGGAACTCGAATGGCTTTATAAATGAGAATATCGGCGGCCATCAGCACAGGGTACCCAAGATGGCCGTAGCCGACAACTTCTTTCAGTCCCATGTCCTGGAGTTGTTGCTTCAATACGGGGTTGCGTTCTACCCAACCCACAGGCGTGATCATGGAGAATAAAAGATGAAGTTCAGCATGTTCGGGAACCTGCGACTGGATCATCATGGTACACTGCTCTGGATCTATCCCCACACTTAACCAGTCAAGAACCATGTCTATGATGTTCTGTTCCAAGCCATCTGTATTTTCAAAACTCGTGGTTAAAGCGTGCCAGTCCACCACTCCGAAGATGCAATGATATTCGTTTTGCAAGCGTACCCAGTTTCGCAGGGCACCCAGGTAGTGGCCAATGTGCATTTTTCCCGTGGGTCGCATGCCGCTGAATATTGTTTTTTTGTGGTCCACTTTACCTCTTCCTTTCCAGTATTTCATCGATGAAACGCTGTTCGTCCGCTTTGTTTCGAACAAGTCCATCGAGTTTGGCTGTTTTCAGTTCATTGAGAATTGTAGCATATACGGGTCCTTCCTTGATGCCCATCCGTTTCAGATCATGCCCGTCTGTTTCCGGTCGTTGTGTTCTCCATTCCGAAAGATATCTTTCAATTTTCTCTGTACTCTCTGTTTGATCAGCCTGGTGTATTTTTGCGTATGCAAGGTAAACAAACTCAAGCGAGATGCGGTTAAGTACTTTAACTACTTGGGAGGGTTTCACTGCTTCATCCAGCAAGCGGAGCAAATGGTATCGCTCTCTCAGGTACGCGGAAATTTTTTGAACTGTTTTTCGAGAAAGTGCCAGGCGGTCGGCAAAGGAAGAAAGCATCATGGGCCGTAAATCATCGAACAAGGGAGCAAGTTGCAGCAACAACTCGTCCAGTGACTCTGGAGGCGGAAAATGTGTGAGGGTCTTACGCAAGGTATCATAAATTTTTCCGTATTCTGATTTCCAAATGCAACCGGGGAAAAGGAGGGGAAAGAGTTCAAGCTGGTAAAACCGCGAGAGGTACCTATGGTGGCCGGGTTGGCGCATGATAAGCCCTAATTCTTCTTTCAAACGGTCCGGTTTGATCTTTGCCGGCAATTCCTCACCTACTGCTTGTTTGAGCAGGCTCATGGTAAAGGGTTCAATGTGAAAATTGTATTTTTGTTCAAAACGAATAGCCCGGATGGTACGAGCGGGGTCTTCCACCAAGCTCAAGGGGTGCAGAACTCGAATATATCCCTTTTCCAGGTCTCCCAGGCCGCCGAAAAAGTCTATCAAATGGCCCCAATCTTCAGGGTTGAGGCTTATCGCCATGGCATTGATGGTAAAGTCACGTCGGAACAAGTCCCGCCTGAGGGTACTGTGCTCAATTTGGGGGGGTGCCCCCGGATGAGAGTAAAATTCCTGCCTGGCTGTAGCCAGGTCAAGCCTGCGGCCATCGGGGAGAAACAACAAGGATGTCCCGAAAGGAGGATAGGATACTATTTTCCCTCCTATTGTCTCCTGCAAACGAGAAGAAAAATCTATGGCGTTTCCTTCTACCACGATGTCGAAGTCATCGTTGGGAAAACCAAGGATTATGTCTCTTACCACACCCCCCACCAGGTAACAGGGAATACCTATCCGGTGCGCGGTTTCGCCCACCAGTTGCAAGGTTTCCAAGTCGGGTTGTTTGAAATGGCGAAAAATTTTTTCCGAAAGATTGATATGTTTCATTCGAGGCAAAAGAAAGTTTTCCTGCTGGTGAAATGTCCGTAGTATATCACTGCGGGTGATAATGCCAAGCAGTGTTTCGCCTTTCACAACCGGAATCCTCCCGATGTCTTTCTCCACCATCAGGTTGCGGACCCGGAAAACTGATTCATGGGGAGAGACACTCACAACCTGTGGAGACATGAAGCTTTTAACCGGTGCATGTTCTAACCCGTGATGCACTGCTTTTTCCACGTCGCGTCGTGCGATGAGGCCTACCACCCTGCCTTCCACGTTCACCACGGGGAGGCCCGAAAAGCCGAAGCGGAGCATCATCAGGGAAGCTTCCCGGATCGGGGTGTCGGCGTGGACTGTTTTCACCGGATGAGACATGATTTGCCGGGCATCGGCAAGGGATATGTTTTTCCTGAGAAGGTGAAGAACCTTCTCCCGTACCTCCTGGGGAGTGGTATTTTTCAATGAGGTGGAAGCGGCACTTTGATGGCCACCACCGTTCAAACCATTCATTATTCTCCGCAGGTCAACTTCCTGCAGCCTGCTGCGTGATATGATATACACCTTATCTTCCAGGGCGAATATAGCAAACAGGACCTCTACCTCTTCGAGATCCATCAATTTGTGCACCAGGAAGGAAACCCCGTCCACGTATTCATCCGCCTGTACCGTGGTGAAGTGAATGGGAATACCATTCACGTCCTCCACCGTGAGAGATTGTATCATTTCCCGCAAGATTTGACGTTGTTCTTTGGTAAGCTGCATACCGGCAAATCGTGGAACATAACGTAC
The DNA here is from genome assembly GCA_007128145.1 of Candidatus Nitricultor lacus. Taxonomy (GTDB): domain Bacteria; phylum Atribacterota; class Atribacteria; order Atribacterales; family Atribacteraceae; genus Nitricultor; species Nitricultor lacus. Next base: position 4,615 of record SKXZ01000158.1, read on the forward strand.
CCTTGCTCCACGGGATACAAGGTAAGATGCTGCCTCCAGGTCCTCAGGGGTAGTGGTTGGAAAGGTGAAGGAACCCGTGTCTTCGTATATACCCAAAACAAGAAGAGTGGCTTCCAGAGGAGAAAGAGGAAGATCGCGCTCGCGAATCATCCTGCTGAGAATAGTTGAGCACGCTCCATAGGGCTCAATGATAACATTTTCACCCCGCACGTTATCAGGGGAAACAGGATGGTGATCGAAGATCCTGTATGGGATGCCTTTCTTCTGGATGTATTCTCCGCTTTTTCCCAAACGGTTGAGAATCGCCGTATCCACTGCTGTAACGTGGGTTACTTCTTCCCAATCCAGGTCCTTTTCCTGAACAATATGCATGAAATGACCGTAAAGCGATAGAAAATAGCGTACGTTTCTGTTTATGCTTCCTCCCAAAACCGGGACCGTTCCCGGATACAGGCGGCTCACCGCATGCATCGAAGCGAGGCTGTCAAAATCAGTACCCTCATGGCTTACCACAATTTCCATAATTATCCTTTCCCGCCAGCATCAACTTTGTCCTCCACACATTTCGTAATCAGGCATCTTCGCATATAGGCACCTACATTCCATCGAGGGGGAACTAGCCAGCAAAACTCCTGCCGGCCCCTTTCCATGGTACACCTAAAAAGGAGGCAGCAGAAGCACCAAGATCGGCAAAACTCTTTCGTATACCAAGAGATGATGGAGTGACTCGTGTCCCGGAGAAATAGGATAAAAGCATCGCATATTCCCTTGTATGGTCCGTTCCGGGATATGTAGGATCACAACCGTGGTCACTGGTGACAAAAAAAAGATCTTCCGGCCCCAAGAGAGGTAAAAAATCCATACATTGGCGGTCCCACTCCTCGAGAGAAGCGGCAAATCCTTTGGGATCATTGCGGTGCCCGTAAAGAGTATCAAAATCGTTGAAGTTGGCCCACACAAGGTCACCCTCTTTTTCTTTCTGAATATCTATGAGCAGAGAGAAAATTTCCTTGTTTCCTGAAACTGGATAACTTTTTGAAACACCTGTTTGCGCAAAGATATCATTGATTTTTCCCACACCGACAGTGGTTTTTCCTCTTTTGACCACCGCATCGAGTATTGTCGGAGCTGGTGGTGGAAGGGAAAAGTCCTTTCTTCGAGGTGTACGCACAAAGTTTCCCGGTTTACCGGAAAAAGGACGAGCTATGACCCTGGCGACTCCATGTTCACCCTGTAGTATTGCCCGCGCTCTGCGACAGAGGTCGTAAAGTTCTCCGGGTGGTTTGATGTCTTCATGGCAGGCTACCTGAAAAACGCTGTCAGCGGAAGTATACACGATAGGAAAACCGGTACGCAGGTGTTCCTTTCCCAACTGGTTGATTATCTCGGTTCCGGAAGCGGGCACGTTTCCCAGTATCCTTTTACCGAAAACACGCTCTATTTCTCTTACGATCGGTTCAGGGAATCCCTGGGGATAAAGAGGAAAGGGCTGATCAAGAATCAGGCCGGCTATCTCCCAGTGGCCGGTTGTGGTGTCCTTCCCCGCTGAGCGTTCCTGCATCTTCCCGTGGAAGGCAATGGGTTGTTGCGAGGGATGAATTCCTGGAAATGAGTCTATACATCCCAAACCCATTTTTTCCAGACATGGGAGCCTGAGCCCACCAACTGCGCGTGCGGTATGGAGCAGTGTGTGGGCACCCATGTCTTTGTATCGATGGGCATCGGGAAGCGCCCCTACGCCGACTCCATCAAGAAGAGCGATAACAACTCTCACCGGTTTTCCTCGATCCAGCGGGTAATTCCGATGACAGTTTTTGCGTCAGGCACCTCCCCTCCACAAAGCAAATCCAGTGCCTGGGTTGTATTCACCTCCCGGTAGTAGATAACCTCATCCTCGTCTCCCTGGAGTGCCTCTTTAACCGGCCTGGCATCACGGGCCCTGAAGAAATGAATAATTTCCGAGCTGTATCCGGGAGCTAAAAACACGGGGAACAGGTATTCCCAACGGGAAGAAGTAAAACCGGTTTCCTCTTCGAGTTCTCTTTTCGCGCAATCCTCGGCTTTCTCTCCTTTCTCGAGAGTTCCAGCCGGAATCTCCCACAGCCATCTTTCCACCGGAGCTCGAAATTGCCGGATAAGAATCAAGTGATTGCGCGGTGTAGTGGCGATAACCGCTACAGCACCGGGATGTTTGACAGCTATGCGCTTGATGTTTTCTTCATATGTTTTTTCGACAACATCAAATATGGGTGTCTGCATGAGAACTTGCTCATTCCGTAGACGAAGCTGCGTTTCCTTTTCCTGGTTTGTGCCGGTATAGGGAAAAAACATGTTACGCAGTGACCTCCGGAGAAACCCACACGTGTGTGACCTGGTATCCCTGTTTCTCCAGTTCTCCAAGAATCGGATCCGGGTTGTTTGTAGCGATCCGAACAACCACGTAGCGGAAATCATGTTTTCCCGGATCTTGGAATGTGGCCAAACTGAGAATCTGCACATTAAAAGCTTTTATCACACCTGTGACATCGTGCAGTACACCCGCCTTCATGGGTAATTCCAAGGTTATTCTTGTTCCGCCCTCCTCAACACCCAGGGTTTCAACCAGCACTTCGAATATATCTGATTCAGTGATGAGACCCACCACTTCTGATCCCGAAATCACCGGTAATCCGCCAATGTCATTTTTTTTCATTATCAAAGCTGCTTCCTCGATAGGAATGTCCGGTTTGACGGTAATGACATTTTTTTTCATTATTTCCGCCACTGTCATGCGGGAAAGAAGGTACGTGATTTCGAACCTGCTCAAGGTAGTGGCCTTGGATGGTTCTGCTTCCAAAAGGTCATTGAGCGTAACGATACCGATTAATTTTTTCCCTTCCACCACTGGCAAACGCCGAATACCCTTTTCCTTCATAAGCTTTTCAGCTTCCATGATATTGGCTGTTTTGGTTACAGTGACGACATCGCTACTCATCCGGTCTTTTACCAACATGCGACATCACCTCTTAAAATATAATCTCTACCGACATCTATAGCTTTGAGGTTATGATCAACCAGACCTTGAGGTTTTCCGGACAACTGGTCTTTCACCGCTGCATAGAGATATTCGAAGGATACTATATGCATTCGTTCGTTGGCTGCGCCCAGTAAAACCATATTGAGAACTCGTGGGTCTCCAGCTTTTTCCATAGCGAGGCTGTTGCCCGGTACCAGGTCAACATGAACACCGTCTTTCTCCCATTCCGTGCCTATCAGGGATGAATTGATAACCACATTTCCTCCCTTTTTGACCAGTATTCCATAGCGGTGGAGAGATGGTTCGTTCATGGCCACACAGAGATGGGGATGGTCAGACACCGGGGATCCGATTTCCTGATCCGCGACAATAATGGTACAGTTTGCCGTTCCTCCCCGCATTTCGGGACCATAGGACGGGTACCAGCTCACTTCAAAATTTTGTAACATCCCCGCAATGGCCAGAATCCTGCCAAAAAAGAGGATACCCTGCCCCCCGAATCCACCCACCAGGGTTTCAACCTGCATGGCCGGTCTCCTCCCATCCCTTGATTTCTCCCGGCGGGAAAGAATGCGCTAACGTATTTTCCACCCATGCCACCGCCTCGGCGGGAGTCATTTTCCAGTTGGTTGGACAGGGAGAAAGTACTTCAACCAGGGAAAATCCTTTCTTTTCTATCTGCGTGAGAAAAGCTTTTCGAAACACTTCTTTCGCTTCGCGGATATACTTGGGGCGGGTTAAAAGTACTCTCGCTAAATATGCGCTCCCCTCGAGTCCACGCAGCAATTCACAAAGTTTCAACGGGTATCCCTGGTCTACAGTGGAGCGGCCCCGGGGGGATGTCGTTGTGACCTGGCCGGAAATAGTAGTGGGTGCCATCTGGCCTCCTGTCATACCAAATATCGCGTTGTTGATAAAAAATGCCGATATCAGTTCACCACGTGCCGCAGAATGGATGATTTCAGATGTACCAATAGCAGCGATATCGCCGTCTCCCTGGTAGGAAAATACCACCTGTTCGGGAAGTGCCCGTTTCAATCCAGTTGCCGTCGCAGGAGCGCGGCCATGCGCTCCCATCACAAAATCTATATCAAGAAAAACATAAATATAAACGGAACATCCCACCGGACCCACTCCAATCGTGTGATCGGCTATACCCAGTTCATCAATAACTTCCGCAAGCAAGCGGTGAGCCAATCCATGGTGGCATCCGGGACAATAGGTAAAGGGTTTTTCAAGCAATGTTTTGGGACGTTCAAAGATTGTTTTCACGAGCCTCCCCCCCCTTCAGCAAAATTTCTTCTACACGGTGCATGATTTCTTCCACGGTAGGAATCATTCCACCGCTTCTGCCATGGAAATATACAGGAACATCCCCCTCAACAGACAGTTTCACATCTTCAACCATCTGTCCCAGGTTCATTTCTACAACCAGCGCTTTGCCGGCTTTTCGTGCCTGTCCGCGAAGTATTTCCTTAGGAAAAGGATACAATGTTACAGGCCGCACCAAGGCAAGCCTTATACCCTGTTTTTCTGCTTCCCGTACAACCGACTTAAGGATCCGACCCACTGTGCCATAGCCGACGAGCAGTAATTCCGGTTGCTCGGAACCGTACACTTCATAGAGTACCTCGGATCGCTCCATTTCCGCGTATTTTTCAGCAAGATGAAGGTTGAGCTTTTCCAGTTCTTTGGGATCGAGCGCGAAACACAGGATTATGCGCCTTTCTCTTGTCTTTTTACCGGTTATCACCCATTCCTCTTTTGAAATATCAGGATAATCGGGATTTCGAAAAACAACCGGTTCCATCATCTGTCCCAGCATTCCGTCTCCCAGGATTTCCACCGGGTTGCGGTATTTATCCGCCAGATAAAAAGCAAGATACGTGAGATCGACCAACTCCTGTACGCTGCAGGGAGCAAGCACGAGAACACGGTAATCTCCGTGCCCACCTCCCTTTACCGCTTGAAAGTAATCCGCCTGGGATGGCTGGATATTGCCCAGTCCCGGACCTCCCCTGCTTATATTGACCAAAACACAGGGAAGCTCCGCCGAACACAGGTAGGATATACCCTCCTGCTTGAGGCTGAAACCCGGTCCAGACGATGAAGTCATTACTCTCTTTCCCGCTGCAGCCGCACCGTACACCATGTATATAGCTCCTATTTCACTTTCAGCCTGCAGGAATACCCCGCCTGTGTCGGGTAATCTGCGGGAAAGGTATTCACTGATTTCGGTTTGGGGAGTGATAGGATATCCAAAATACAAGTTACACCCCGCCTGAACCGCCGCTTCAGCAACCGCGTCATTTCCCTTCATCAAGATTTTTTGCATATTTTCTCCTCCCGGTAGACAGAAATGGCTACATCGGGACAAACCATCGCACACAGACCACAACCAATACATTTCTCGGGGTTTGTCACATATACGGGATAGTATCCATGGGTGTTAAAACTGTTGGAAGTCTTCAGTATTCCTTTCGGACAGGTGGAAACACAAAGACCACAACCCTTACAAAATTCTTTGTTGATAATCACCGTATTCACATACATCGTCCCCTTGTATATCGGTCTCCCCTCTCGGGGGTGACAGGCTTGTATCCGCCCTGAAACACGCTCTTTGGTCTTCCTCGTTTACATGTTTTTATCCCATGATCCTTCAGAGGCGGTGTGAAGCAATTTTTCGGCATATTGAACAGCTGGAGTTTGCCGTTCCTCGTCTCCTAACATTCTGGCCAGTTCTTCTATCCTTTCAACCTGCCGGGGAAGTGAAATAACCTCCGCCCAGGTATGATCTTTCTCAAATTTCTTGTCAACTCTCAGGTGGAAGTCAGCGAAACAGGCAATCTGGGGCAGGTGGGTAATACAGACCACCTGGTGCCCCCGGGAAAGGCGTTTCAGTTTCTCTCCCACCCAGAAAGCCGTTTTTCCACCGATTCCCTGGTCGATTTCATCAAATATCATTGTTTCCGCACCACCTTCCACCCGTGCAATGGACTTCATTCCTAAAATGATCCTCGAAAGCTCTCCTCCGGATGCGGCTTCCAGTACCGGAGCAGGCACTTCCCCGGGATTCAGTGAGATGAGAAAATCTACCCTGTCAAGGCCTTCTGAAGTAATGTTAATTGGCCCACTATCTTTATCCGTTTGAAAACTGACACGGAAATCCACTCGCTTGAACGCCAATTGTTCAAGTTCTTCCATCAGTCGTTTTTGCAAACGTATAGCCGCCTCTCGGCGTGAATCTGAAAGTTTACGTCCCCACAAAAGCGCAAACCTTTTTTCCTCTGCTTCCTGTTTTTCCAATTCCTCCTGCTTTTCTTTTTTTGCCTCTTCCTGAGCAAGAGTGTCTTTCAAGGTCTCGTGAAGCGCAATAAACTCCTCCGTAGTCCGACATCCGTGCTTTCGTTTCAAGCGTTCCATTTCACTCACAGTTTTTTCGATGTGTTCAAGTCTTTCCGCCGAAAAGGAAAGCTTTTCCTGCAAGGATGATGCGTCATATCCAATCTCCTGTAATTCCACTTCAACCGCGCGCAGGGATTCAGCAAGATGCGCAAAAGTTTCGCCTTTACCTGCTAGTGACTCAAGCGTACTCCGTACACGGGAAATACGTGAACATATTCCACTTCCGCCCCAGTCATCTCCGCTCAACAGCGAGAGCAATTCAGCCAGAGCATCTCTTCCATTCTGCGCTTCAGCAGCCAGTTGAAACTCTTCTTCCACCTCTCTGTACTCATCATATGTTAACCTCAAGGATGAGAGTTCAGACCAGTCATGACGAAGCTCTTCAATCTTTTCCCCGGAAGGGGGATCGATGTTCTCGATTTGCCGCTGCAGTTTGCGCATATGCCTGTAATGATGAAGGTATGTTTTTTGGTTTTCCTGGCCTTCCTCATCCAAAAAAGTATCAAGCAAGGCGATCCTGTGCCGGGGAAGAAAAAAGGATTCATGCTCTCCCTGGCCATAGACGTCCATGAGCATATTCCCAAGTACTTTCAGGTCCGAAAGTGTCACCGTGCGGCCGTTTATCCTTGAGCGTGTTTTCCCTTGGCGGGTGATTTCACGCGAAAGAACAACTTCGCTGCCAAGCTCACCTTCCAACCCCTTATCTATCAGCCATTGATCTATGCGGGTATTTTCATCAAAGGAAAACAAGCCTTCTACCAGGGCGGTTTCTTTCTCCTTACGTATGAGCTCTTCTCCTGCTCTGCTTCCCAGCAACAGTGAAAGTGCGTCAACAATAATTGATTTGCCTGTTCCCGTTTCTCCCGTAATCACATTAAAACCGGGTGCGAAGTGAATATGTTGTGAATCAACGATCACGTAGTTCTTTATCGCTAGTTCCTCGAGCATTTTATTCTACCTTCTTACGGATGTCCATTCCCCAGGAAAGCTTGCTCCGAAGGAGTGAGTAAAACGGCTTCCCTCTTTTCAACCGTACCATACGGGCGGAAAAAGATGACTTTTTTACAACGATTCGGTCTCCCTTGTTCATCTGGCAGCCCCTTACTCCGTCAATGGTCACCATGGTACCTTCTTTGGCTGATTCCAAAATTATTTCTATAATGCAGTTTGGAGGCGCGATAATGGAACGGGCATACAAAGTATGAGCGCAAATAGGGTTGATAATGAACAGCTCCATGACGGGGTAAATAACTGGTCCTCCTGCCGAGAGCGAATAGGCGGTCGAACCGGTTGGAGTTGCAACAATCATTCCATCAGCGGGGAAAGAGGCAAGATATTCTCCATCTATGGTGGTAGTAAGTCGAATCATATGTGCCAGCGGTCCCCGGTACAGCACAACATCATTAAGGGCGAAATCCGATCGTTGTGAACCGTCCTTCCGGATGATACAGCAATCGGCGAGCATCCGCTCCTCCAGGAAGTACTCCCCTGCTAAAACTTGCTCGGTAACACCGTCAAGGCCTTCAAGACTTGCTTCTGAAAGAAAACCCAATCCCCCCAAATCCACTCCGAAAAGAGGAACGGCACTGGGAGAATAGAGATAATTAGCCGAAAGGAATGTACCGTCTCCTCCCAGTACAAACACTATGTCAGGACACTCGGCCGGGTGTTCTTCTCCGGTAACAACCCGGTATGAAAGACCACGTTTGCTGAAGAGCAAGCTGAGTTCTTCCACCTTGTGCCTTATGGTCTGTGTATTTTTTTTCGTGTAAATATGAATTATCTTCGGCGGTGCCGGCATGTGTTACCCTCCAGAAATTATCACCATGGAGAATGAGGAGGCCTCAATTGTGCTTCTCTCTTGTATTTCGGGAAAGAAAAAAAACATGGGCATTCTCAACCACCTTCTGTATTATAGCTTCTCTGGCGTTTTTCTCAAATGATGCTTCGGCATGCTCCCAAAAAGCCAAAAACTCAATATTACCGGCCGGTCCCAAAAGCGGTGAATAAGTGAGATCACGCAGAACCAAGCTATGGGTTGATGCGCTCTCAACGACCTGCGCGAGAACCTGCTTATGTACTTCCGGCTGGTTGACCACTCCACCCTTTCTGACCCAGCGTGGGCCGGCCTCAAATTGCGGCTTCACCAGGGTTATACAATGCCCGTCTTTTTTCAATAAAGATACCACAGCACTCCATAAAAGCCTTAACGAGATAAATGATACATCAATGGTAATCCCGTCCATTTTTTCCCCCACATCATCCTTACTGAGGTAACGTGCGTTTTTTCTTTCCATGACAACTACCCTTGGATCCACGCGCAGTGACTCATGCAGTTGTCCCCTTCCCACATCGATCGCGTATATCCGCTTCGCCCCTTCTTTGAGAAGACAATCGGTAAATCCACCGGTGGAAGCTCCGATATCTGCATATACCAATCCCAGGGGGGAAATTCCGAAGCCGGCTAGGGCGGCTTTGAGCTTCTCGCCTCCGCGGCTGACATAAGGTGGTTTTTTCCGTAAAGTGATTTTTGCCTGCATATCTAAACGCGTGGAGGGTTTCAGG
>SKXZ01000237.1 GCA_007128145.1 Candidatus Nitricultor lacus
ACATTCATAAATCCGACTTCAGCAATGCTCTGTTGTCATTCCGACATGTCACTAGCCGGAATCCAGTGACTTTAAAAAGCTGGGAAAGGTGGGGGAGGTGAAGTGGGGAAATGGAAAGGCGGTGGAATACCACTACTCCCGACTCACTGTATTTTCTACACATCCACACATCCTCGCTTATACGCATATACACTGCATATACAGAGGTGACACAAAACGATGGAAAAACGCTTTGCAGGGAAAGGAGTTTTAGTGACCGGCGCCGGGTCGGGGATCGGCCGGGCTATCGCTGTACGGTTTGCCAGGGAAGGAGCCAGGGTGGGAGTGAACTACCACCGCAACAGTGGGGGAGCGAAAAAAACCTTGGAGATGATCGTTTCCGGGGGGGGCGAGGGGATGCTGCTTCCCGCGGACATAAGCCAAAGCGATGCGGTGGAAGGAATGGTGGAGGCCCTGGCCGCACGTTTCAGTTCTCTCGATGTACTGGTGAACAACAGCGGAATCGGGAGTGCCACCTCTCCCGACCGGGTACATGAAATCAGCGAAGAGGATTGGGACCGGGTTATGGCGGTCAACTTGAAAGGGTGCATGCTGACCTCGAAAGCGGTGCTCAAGTATTTTATGAAGCAAAGGAGCGGATCGATCATCAACATATCATCGATCCGTGGTTTGCTGGGTAACCCGGTGCTGGCCTCATACTGCGCTTCCAAGGGCGGCGAGGTGACTCTCACGAAGGAAATGGCTCTCGATTACGCAAGTTTCGGTATCCGGGTCAACTGCATTTGTCCCGGCTTCATTGATACAGAAATGTTCCAGGTATACCTCAGCAAACAGGAAGACCCCCAGGCTGCACGTGATACGTTTTCGAAAATGGCCCTGCTTGTCCGGATTGGGCGACCGGAAGAAATTGCCTCCGTGTGTGCATTTTTAGCTTCTGATGCGGCATCTTTTATTACCGGCGTGGCATTAGCGGTCGATGGCGGATACACGGCAAACGGAGTGAGGGAAATCAAATGATGATGTTTGATCAGAAAGTGGTTATGGTGACGGGTGCAGGTTCAGGGATCGGGCGCTCGGCAGCCCTCCTTTTTGCCCGGCGGGGAGCACGGGTGTGTGTACTCGATCGAGATGCATCTTGTGCTCAAAAGACGGTTGAGATGATCCAAAGGAAAAATGGCCTGGGGATGTCCCTGGAAGCCGATGTCACTTGCGCCCCTGAGGTTGCCGCGGCGACCGGTGCGGTTCTCGAGCGTTTCGGGTCCATCGATGTCCTGGTGAATAACGCCGCAATTGAGTTTTCCGCAGATGTCATTCATACCCCTGAAGAAGAGTGGGACCGTGTGATTGCCGTGAACCTCAAGGGGGCTTTTCTCATGTCAAAAGAGGTTTTACCTGCCATGAAAAAACAGGAAAGTGGAGCGATAGTCAATGTATCCTCTATTTCCGGTCTCCTGGGGTGGCCGGACTCTGCGGTATATTGCGCTTCAAAAGGAGGGATAATCCAACTCACCCGCCAAATGGCGGTGGATTATGCTCCCTACAATATCCGGGTCAACTGCGTGTGTCCGGGAACTACCCTAACCCCGATGATCGAACGCCTGTTCGACATGGAGAAGGACCGGGAGCAGGCGATGCGGAAGATTTCCTCAATGCACCCCCTGGGAAGATTCGCAAGGCCCGCAGAGATCGCCGAAGCGATGTGTTTCTTAGCTTCTGATGATGCGTCTTTTATTACCGGGACCGTGCTTCCGGTTGATGGAGGATATACAGCAAAATAAGCAAATATACCTGAAGGAGGATGCCATGGAGAAAATCGTTGATCTCAGTGGACTCATTGAGAACGGCTTGTGGGGGTATCATGAGCTACCGGGATTGGAAAATATCGTGCCGCGTGTTGAATTAAGCACGATCGCCTCCGTTCAAAAAGACGGTTTTTTCGCTTCCAAACTTATTTTTTCGACTATTTCCGGTACCTATCTCGAAGCCGGTTCACACGTTCTGGAAAATGGCAAGACACTGGATGAATACCCGGTGGACCGTTTTTTCCTTACGGCAAAGGTCCTTAAGCTGCCCGAGCAACAGGGGAAAAGCAGGATAAGCCAGGAGCTCCTGCAGGAATATGCTCCCCCTGTTTCACCGGGTGAAGCATTGCTCATTGATACCGGTTGGGGAAAGCGGTGGAATAGGCCGGGATACGTTCTTTCCTGTCCAACCCTTTACCCGGATGCGATCCAGTGGATACTCGAGAAAGAAATCAGTCTCCTTGGTGTGGATATTCCATGCATCGAGGCATCATGGTCAGAAGACGAAGAAAGTGAAAAGGGAAGCATGCTCGGTGAGTTGTTCGCACGTGATACCTTGCTTCTCGCGCCCCTGGTGGGCCTTGAAAAGATATCCGGAACCACGGGGAAGCTGATATGCTTGCCTCTTAACCTCAAGGGCACGTCCGGTGCGCCATGCCGGGCGATATTCATTGAATAGCAGTACATAACAGGAGGTGATCCGATTGAAAGTGAAATGGGGTGTCATCGGTGCAGGAGGGATAGCACGGCGCAGGACCATTCCTGAAGTGGTGAAACATGCCCAACAGAGCACCATCGTATCCCTGATGGACGTTGATAGAGCGGCGGTGAAGGAAACCGGAGAATCAGTCGGAATTTCCCATGTCACCACCTCTATCGATGAGCTTTTTAAGGGTGGGTGTGATGCGGTGTATATCGCTTCACCGGTCTCTGCTCATTTTGAGCAAGGCATGGCGGCGCTTGAGGCCGGAAAACACGTATTGGTGGAAAAACCCATGGCTATGACCCTGATTGAAGCGGAAAAGATGGCCGATTTCGCAGAAAACAAGGGACTGAAGCTGGGCATTGCCTTTATGATGCGTTACAGCGTCTACCACCAGGCCATCAGGGAAATGATCGAACGAGGGGATTTGGGTGAGCCGGTGAGTGGGCGGGCCCAGCTGACCTGCTGGTTCCCACCCATACCCGGTGCCTGGCGCCAGGTCAAGTCCCAGGGCGGGGGCGGGGCCCTCTCTGACATGGGGTGCCACTGTATCGACCTTCTGGAGTGGTTCTTGGGTGAAGCCCGCGAAGTCGCCGCTTTTACCGGCACGCTCACCCACGACTATGAAGTGGAAGACGCTTCAACCGTTTTGTTGCGCTTTGCAAGCGGCGCGCAGGGAATGGTTGACAATTTCTTCAACGTACCGGACCAGGCTTCACGCAATGTCCTCGAAATTTACGGAACCAAGGGAGCGGTTCTCTGCCAACGGACCATCGGGCAGGACGGCGGCGGGGAAATGGAAGTATTTTCCCAGGAAGCCGGAGGGGGGTATGATGCAAGCCAGGTGCGCGCAACGGATGAGTACAAAAAGATTGTACTGGAACCGGCGTCGCTCTATGCAAGGGAAGTCGATGCCATGAGCCGGTGGATCAGCGAAGGGAAGAAGCCGCCTATCAGTTATGAGGCGGGCATACGCAACATAAAGATTGTGGAAGCTTGTTACCAGGCAGCCGAAGAAAAACGGGTTATCCCTGTTAGCTGATGTGCGTATGTGCGTAGGTGCGTGAATGCGTATATGCGTGGATGCGTGGATGTGTAGAAGGGGTGCAAAGGCAGTGAGTCGTGAGTAGGGGAGTCAAATTCAGAATGTAAACAGGCTAATCGCTTCTAAATACGAAAGTCACTGGATTCCCACTTACTACATGTGGGAATGACTGGATTTTGTATTTTCCCTCTTCGACTCACGACTTAC
>SKXZ01000123.1 GCA_007128145.1 Candidatus Nitricultor lacus
ACATTTCCAATGAGCGAGCGAATACACCGCATGCGGGAAGAACTCCTGCAAGCGGTGCCCGCTTTATGTGCTGAGCGGGCATTGATCTATACACGCACATACCGGGAAAACGAGGCTGACCCGCCCATTCTGAAACGGGCGAAGGCTCTTGAGCGCACCCTGCGTGAAATGAGCCTCTTTATTTTCCGGGATGAGCTTATAATCGGCAACCAGGCTTCTTGTATCCGGGGGGCTCCGGTATTCCCCGAGTATTCCTGTGATTGGATCGCAGAAGAAATAGACGAATTCCCCTGCCGCCATGGGGACGTCTTCCTGGTTGATGAGCATATGAAGCAGGTTCTCCTGGAAGAGGTTGTTCCCTTCTGGAAGGGTAAGACTCTTTATGAACGAGCCCGTTCCCTCATGCCGGATTTTGCCTGGACCGCCCAGGAGATAGGAGCGATTTCCGGCAGGGGGAATATCACTTCTGGTGACGGCCACATCATCATCGATTACCCCCGTATCCTGCAGGAAGGGATCGGGAGTATTGTGCGGAAGGTCGAGGTAAAACGTGATGCCCTTGACTATCTCGCACCCGGAGCACTGAAGAAAAAGGTCTTTTATGACGCTTCCGCTATTGTGCTTCAAGCAGTTATCCATTTTGCGGAAAGACTGGCCGCACTTGCGAAACAGGAAGCTTCCCTTACAAATGACCTCATCCGCAAGGATGAGCTTTCTCTCATCGCAGGTAATCTCCTAAAGTGCCCGCTCAACCCTCCACAAAACTTTTACCAGGCAGTGCAAGCGATTTGGCTGCTTCATCTCGTTCTCCAGATAGAAAGCAACGGGCATTCTTTCTCCCTGGGAAGGGTTGACCAGTATCTCTACCCCTTCTGGAAAGAGGATGTCGACAGGGGAGACCTCTCGGTTGAAAAAAGCATCGAACTCTTTCAGAGTCTTTTTCTCAAGATGTTCACCATCAACAAGGTACGCCCCTGGAATCATACCCGCTTCGGTATGGGATATACCACCTATCAGAATGTCACCATCGGCGGCCAGGACTCCTTCGGGGAAGACGCTACCAATGAACTGAGCCTGCTCGTGCTCCAAGGGGTGGGCGGTTTACGGCTCACGCAGCCTAACCTTTCGGCCCGCTACCACGCCTCCTCTCCCAGGAGTTACCTTCACACCTGCGCACAGGTCATCCGGATGGGTTTCGGGATGCCGGCCATGAAAAACGATGAGATCATCATCCCTTCACTTGTCGAAAAAGGAGTGACCATTGAAGAAGCGCGTGATTATGCAATCGTGGGGTGTATCGAGGCGGCTGTTCCCGGGAAGTGGGGATACCGCAACACCGGTATGGCTTTCCTCAACGCTCTCAAGACGCTCGAGCTCTCTCTTAACCAGGGAAAAGATCCGGGAAGCGGCATATGTCTTTTGCCCGGGCCGAAACCTGATAAGTGCGAGGATTTCGAAGCCTTCTATGCCGCCTTCCGCCGCCAGCTTCGTTATTATACCGATTGCCAGGTAGTCTTTGACACCGCTGCCGATACGGCCCTGGAAGAGATGGTGCCCGATGCGCTGTGTTCGGTGCTGGTGAATGACTGCCTGGAGCGGGGGAAAAGCATCAAGGAGGGAGGCGCCCGCTATGACATCGTGAGCGGGCTCTTTTCCGGGCTTTCCAATCTCACAAATGCGCTTTTTAATATCAGGGAACTTGTCTATAATCGTGGTGTGCTTGGTTGGGCAACTCTTCAAGAAGCACTGCAGCATGATTTTTCAGGGGAACGTTTCACGAGGGCGCAGAAGATGCTTCTCCATGAAGTGCCAAAGTACGGGAACGACGTCGATGAGGTGGATTTTCTGGCCCGCCGTATCCTGGGTGACCACCTGGATGATATTTCGCACTACTGTAATACCCGCTTCGGGCGTGGTCCGGTGGGAGGAGGGTACTGCGGTTCGACTTCCAACATCTCCGGGAACGTCCCCCTGGGCAAAGCGGTGGGTGCCACCCCCGACGGCAGAAGGGCTGGGGAACCGATCGCCGAAGGCGCATCTCCCTTTTACCGCACGGAAAAAAACGGACCGACCGCGGTGATGAAATCGGTCGCCAAGCTCCCGACAATCAAGATGATCGCTCAATTGCTGAACCTCAAGCTTTCTCCCCAAGTAGTATCGACTGATGAGGATCTCACTAAACTCGTTGACCTGATCATCACCTTTTTCCGTGACCTCAAGGGTTGGCACGTGCAGTTCAACGTGATCGACGCTGTAACCTTGCGGGAGGCCCGGGAGCATCCGGAAAAACACACCGACCTCATCGTAAGGGTGGCCGGCTACAGCGCCCTTTTTGTTTCCCTTGATCCCGCTACCCAGGAGGATATCATCTCCCGCACGGAACACGTTTTGTGATGGACTAGGAAGGGGTAATATGGAGGGAAAGAGGATGTTTCTGTGAACGAGATGCGGTATCTCGGTATCGATATCGGCGGGAGCCGACTGCGGGTAGGCCTCGTTAACACCAATTTCGAGGTCGAGGAGATACGTTCTACAACAACTCATACCGGGCTTTCCCCCGGGGTAGTCGTCGATTTGATTTCTGTTATGGTGGATGATCTCCGCAACGAACACCCGGCGAAAACGTTCAGGGGAGCGGGAGCGGGTTTCCCGGGTCCTATACACTATCCTGCAGGTTCCACTTTTTCCTACACCAACCTGTTACATGATGCCTGGAAAGGCGTCCCCCTTCGTACCATGCTGCAGGAAGCGCTTGAACTGCCTGTCTTGCTCGATAACGATGCGCACCTGGCCGGTCTTGCCGAAATGCGCCTGGGAGCGGGAGCGGGTTACCAAAACGCGATATATTTAACTTTGAGCACGGGGATCGGCGGTGCCATTTTTATCGGAGGCCGCCTCTACCGGGGATCTTTGGGAAGCGCCGGTGAGTTCGGTCACATGGTTGTCCACCTGGGAGGGGATACCTGCAAGTGTGGGAAGAGGGGGTGCCTCATGGCCCAAGCCTCCGGACTCGCCCTGGAAAAACGTATCCGATGTGATCCTTCGCTTTATTCCTATTGCGAGGAGGGGGACACATCCCGTGAAGGTGTGCGCAGACTCCTTCAGGATGCCCTCCAGGGAGATTCCGTGGCGCGGCAGGCGGTAGAACCCGCGGGAGAATGGCTCGCGGTCGCACTTCTCAACATAGTGGAAATGTTCAATCCCCAAACCATAATCTTCGGGGGTGGAATGGGAAATGCCTTCCTGCGTCTTTTTTCCAAAAAGATTGATGCCCATTTGCGCCGCCACCTTGCTCCCGAGCTTGCAGAATACTGCACATTCCAGGAATCCCGCCTGGGTGAAGAAAATGGAATTATCGGCGGGGCACTGCTCTTATCAGAAGAAACGAGATTGAGCGGGTCATGACAGGTGGCAAACGGAGGGAAAATATCCCTTAAAAATTTTTTCATAAATTACCTTTTGCTATAATGAGATAGGGAATTTATCTGTGTATTGGTACATCCCACCATCAAAAGGTACCAGTTTAATTTCTTTAACAGGAAGAGATACACTATGGCAAACTCATCTGATCATCCATTTGTAACACCCCGGGAACAGGAGAAAAGGTACCGAATCATTTTTGAAGAAACACTCAATCCCGTCATGGTGGTGGACGAGGAAGGTCGCTATATCGATGCGAACCCCGCCGCTTTAGCCTTTTTTGAGTGTGAGAAAGAAGAATTGCTGGGAAAAACCGTGTGGGAATTCTGTCCACCGGAACAGCTGGAAAAACAACGTGCGGAACACTCCCCTTTTCTGAGCCCCCGTACGGTGGAAACAGAATACCTTGTGCGGGGGAAAATAAAGACCCTCCTTCTCAACGTGGTTCCCCACTCATATTCAGAAAAGACCGTCCTCTTGGGCATCGGTGTGGATATTACCGAACGAAAGCACCTGGAGTGGGAATCCCGTGAAAACCAACAACTAATCGACTCCGTTTTCACAGCCATACAGGACGGAATCAGCGTTTTGAACCGGGATCTCACCATTCGCTACGTCAATCAGCCCATGAAAAACTGGTACCGGGAAAATGCTCTTCTGGAAGGAAAAAAATGTTTTGAAGCCTATCACAACCGCCCAATTCCCTGTGATCCCTGTCCTACGATACGTTGTCTCAAAACCGGAAAAACGGAAAGGGAGGTTGTCTCTGCCCCGCCAGATGCACCGATTGAGTGGGTGGAGGTTTTCAGCTACCCGATTAAGGATCCGGAGACCGGGGAAATAACCGGGGTGGTGGAATTTGTCCGGGACATCACCGAGCGCAAGCGTGCAGACGTTGCCCTTCGGGAAAGCGAAGAGCGGTACCGGAGCCTGGTTTCAGCACTCCACGAGGGAATTATCCTCCAGGACCGGTCTGGAAAGATAACCGCATGCAACCTGGCGGCGCAGAAGATATTGGGTATGAGTGAAGAAGAAATCCTGGGTGAGACCTCGATCAGCCGGGATTGGAGCTTGTTCCATGAAGACGGGACACCCTGTTCTGGCCATGAACATCCCTCAATGCGGACGCTGCAAACCGGTTCCCCCTGTTCGAATGAAGTTATGGAACTACGCAGGAAGCGTGATGGACAAAAGCTCTGGCTCAGGGTGAACACCCGGCCCATTTTCCAACCCGG
Organism: Candidatus Nitricultor lacus; assembly: GCA_007128145.1. Taxonomy (GTDB): domain Bacteria; phylum Atribacterota; class Atribacteria; order Atribacterales; family Atribacteraceae; genus Nitricultor; species Nitricultor lacus. Next base: position 4,656 of record SKXZ01000123.1, read on the forward strand.
AGAGAGCAAACCCCAGGCGGTGGTGATATCCTTTGTCGATATCACCTCCCAGAAAGAAGCCGAAGAGCTGTTGCGCAAGGGAGAGGAAGAACTGCGCTGGCTCTTCAAGAGCATGATCAACGCTTTTGCCATCCACGAGTGCGTATTCGATGAAGAGGGACGCGTTGTGGACATCCGCCTTTTCTACTTCAATGAAGCCTACGAGCGGTTGATGGAGGTAAGGCTTGAAGATGTCAAGGGAAAAACAGTGCAGGAAGTATGGCCCGGAACGGAAGAGGAATGGATCAGGCACTATGGTGAAGTCGCAACCAGCGGTATCCCGCAGTCATTTGACCTCTTCCATGCGCCCACGGACAAGTATTACCACTGCAACGTTTACCGTCCCTGGGATACTCCGGATCGTTTCTGCGTGATCTTCGAGGACATCACCGATCGAAAACGGGCAGAAGAGCGGGAATACTACCTCAAACAGATGCTTTTGGCCATCCGCAACGTCAATCAACTGATTGTCCAGGAAAACGATCCCCACCGTTTGATCGAAAGGGCCTGCGAAAACCTTACCGAAACGCTGGGTTATTACAATGCCTGGATCGCGCTCTTCAATAGTACAGGTAAGGTAACAGATGTCGCCTCATCCGGATTCAAATGTGGATTCGATACCCTGCGTGAGCGGCTGATAAAGGGGGTATTCCTTCCCTGCATGAATGTTGTCTTAAAGCAAGCACATATTGTGGTGGTGGATGATCCCTATACGGAATGCAGAGAATGTCCGCTTTCCCCCGAGTATGAAGGCCGTTCGGGATGGGCCGCTCGACTTGCCTTTGAGGATCGTGTCTACGGCATCCTGGTGGTTTCCATCCCGGGGCATTTTGTCCATGATGAAGAAGCTCAGGACCTCTTCCGTGAGCTTTCCGGTGATCTCGGCTTTGCCCTCCACAAGATTGCTGAGGCGGAAAAATACCGGGTTATTCAGGAGCGCTACCGGCATCTGGTGGAAAACGCCGCAGAAGGGATAGCGGTGGTCCAGGAAGAAAAAATCGTTTATGTGAACCCGGCGCTCAGTGAAATTTCGGGTTATGATGAAAAGACGTTGCTTTCAACCCTCTTTATGGAGTTTATCCAACCGGAAGACCGGGAAAAGGCTGCAATGGTCTACAATGATATTATCAGCGGCAAAGGGCAATTGACACGTTTTCCACTTCGGTTTATCAACAAAAAGGGAGAAACCAGGTGGATTGAACTCAATACCGCATCCATCGAATGGGAGGACAATCCGGCTTACCTGAGCATGGTCCAGGATATCACGGAGCGGAAAAAAGCCGAAGAGGATTTGCGTGAACGGGTCAAGGAGCAGGCCTGCCTGTATTCTGTGAGCCGTCTTCTCACTGATATAGAGCATTCAATGGAAGATATAAGCCGCCAAGTAGCCGGCATTGTTGCCTCAAGCATGCAATATACTGATGAGGCCGCCGTGTGTCTGAAAGTGGATGGAAAGGTATATGGGGAAAACCTCGTATCTGCACCCGCTGTGTTAATGGCCGAAATCACGGTAGCCGGAAGGACCCGCGGATTTCTGAAGGTGAGTTATGCGCATGACCGGGAATTTTTACCCCAGGAACAAGATATGATCGATACCATCGCCCTTGCGTTCGGGCAGTGGCTGGAAAGGAAGGAAGCCACTGAAAACCTGCAGAAGGCCCATCGTTTACTCACGGATGCCCAGGCCATTGCTCAGCTTGGCGGATGGGAGTATGATGTTGCGACCGGCCGTATCGATTGGACGGATGAAGTGTACCGTATCTACGGAGTGGGAAGGGACTATAATCCTTCGGACATCGGGAAAGATATCAGTTTTTACGCACCGGAAGATCAGCATCTTGTCGAAAAAGCGTTCCGCCAGGCGATCGATGAAGGTCAACCTTATGACCTCGAGGTGCGCTTTACCCGCGCAGACGGTGAGCACCGCTGGGTACGCACCATGGGAAAGCCGGTTATCGAAAAAGACCGGGTAGTGCGGATTACCGGGAATATCATGGATATTACCGAGCGGAAGGAAACGGATGAGCGAATCCGCCATCTCTCCTTTCACGATTCTCTTACCGACCTCTATAACCGGGCATTCATCGAGGAGGAGCTTCAACGCCTGGGGGATTCCCGTGAACTCCCTCTTGGGGTGATGCTGTGTGACGTCAACGGGTTGAAACTCATTAATGACGCCTTTGGGCACAAGAAGGGAGATGAGCTTTTACGACGATTCGCCAATATTCTCCGAAAATCATACCGCAAGGAAGACTTGATCGGGCGTTGGGGTGGTGATGAATTCATCCTTTTGCTCCCCGGCATGGAAAGAATGGAAATGCGGGAGCTTGCCAGACGCATCAAAAAACACTGTAAACAGGCATCCACGGAAGACCTGCCGCTCAGTGTTTCCTTTGGCTGGACGGTGAAAACCACCTCTCAGCAATCAACCGATACGGTGATCACCCAGGCCGAAGAACGCATGTACCGCAACAAGCTCACCGAAAGCCGCAGTACCCGCTCGGCGATCATCGCCTCCCTTGAGCGCTCCCTGCGGGAAACCACCCAGGAGACCGAAGAACACGCGAACCGCATGGCGGAAATGTCCCAAAAGGTAGGCGAAGCGCTTGGTCTGCGGGATGATGATATCCACGATCTTATGTTACTCTCACGCCTCCATGACTTGGGGAAGATCGCCATTCCCAAACACATCCTCAACAAACCGTCTTCTCTCACAGCAAAAGAATGGGAAACGGTCAAAAAACATCCGGAAGTAGGCTACCGCATTGCCGAATCCTCCCCCGATCTTCTCCCCATCGCCGAAGCCATTTTGGCCCACCACGAACGCTGGGACGGTACCGGGTATCCCCAGGGATTGCGAGGTGAAGCGATATCTATACTGGCCCGCATTCTCGCTGTGGTGGATGCCTTTGACGTGATGACGAACGGTCGCCCCTACAAAGAACCCATGAGCACCGCTCAAGCCCTTGAGGAGCTCAAGCGCTGTGCAGGCAGCCAGTTTGACCCGGAAGTGGTGGAGGTATTCGTGAAAATGGTGAAGAATTGAATACTTCGGTACGCTGACGAAACGGGAGAAGCCTGGATGAATGTATAGAAAGCGAATATGTATCACATCCGATTGTAGTCATCTTCAAAGCGTACGATGTCCTGTTCTGCGACACACGGTCCATTCTGAATTTCGAGGACCTCAAGAGGGCCTTCACCGGGATTTTCTAAGCGATGCTTGGTTCTGACTGGGATATAGGTGCTCTGATTCGCGGACACAATAAAGTTGCTCTCTCCAACGGACACTCGGGCGGTTCCCGTCACCACCAGCCAGTATTCGTTCCGGTGATAGTGCATCTGCAAGCTCAAACGTTTACCGGGAAGGACCGTCATCCGCTTTATTTTATATCCCTCGCCCTGTTCAATAACAGTGTAAGACCCCCAGGGACGTTTTTGAGGAATCAGTTGGCGGAGGGATTCGGTTGCGCCACTGCGGTGCACGTTGATGGTTGAGTTTTCTTCCAGTATTTGCGAAGCCAGGCAGATAGAGAGGTGATTGCCCGGAATTCCTGAATCGTCAGGACACGTGCCCGTAGTTTCTCCATCTTTTGGTCGAGACTCAACGTTAACTGACAGGGTCGGAGTAACTTTGCTGTATTCCCGTGATTTCATCATGGAGGGTAAACCACCTTTCATTTTCGAGAAAAGGCGGAAAACGCTCCTAGGGTGATAATTTTACCCGGGAATTTGGCAGCCCGACTACCATGGCACATGTATGCTGTAGGCTCGTGGCTTTGCGTCTTCTCCTTTGGGAGAATTTGCCTTTTCATTTTTCCTATATGAGTATATATCGGCATTTCTTGAAAAAACTTTAGTCCACTACACATTATTTATGGTGTGATCTTAGATTGGTCTACCGTGGAGTGTACCCGCTCATAGGTAACCTGGCCCATGTCCAATGGAGAATCTGTACCGGTTACTTGCCACCAGCTAAGAACCGATCCACAAATGAAAATGACCAGGAATACGGTTCGAAAAAACTTCCCTGTGTGTATAGGGAAAAGGAAAGGCAGGGCAAGGACAAGAAAAACCGAAGATGCCTGTAGATGTATACCACCGGCACTCCAGTAGCTGATGAAGAGGAATCCTGCAGCGAAAACAGTTCGCAGCCGATCGTGAAAAAAAAGCATCACGAATGGCAATAGGGAAGGCCAGGAAGAATGAAGCCAAGGGAAAAACAGATGAGGTTCAGGAAGAACAAAAGGTGATCCTAGAACCGCGTAGGAGCTGTAAGGAGAATCGCGTAAAAAAGAAAGCGCGCTACCGGTGAAAACCCAGTTTATAAAAAACAACACGCCACTGAAAAAGATCAGTGGGAAGAAAGTGACGAGGAGAAGAGAGCTCAATTCCCCCTTTTCATCCCCCCTGAAAAAGAGAACCAGGATGAGCACAAACAGAGGAGCGACCCACCAGCTTTCACACCGGCAAAAAACGGCTGTTCCCAAGCAAAGGCCCAAGAGAAAGCAATTCTGGATCGATGATGTTTCACGGTAACGGAGGAGGAAGAAAGCGGCGGAAAGGAGAAGAACGCCAAAGATAAGATGAACAGGCTCTTGAACGAGAACAAAGAGAAAAGCAGGAGAAAACAGCACAGCGCAGACGAGAAAAATCTGGAATAAGGGTGAAGCGTCCTTTTGTCGAGAGAGAAGAATCACGACTGTAGCAAGGATAGCTCCAAGAGAAGCGGAAAAAATAATAGGATTTGGAAAAAGCAAAAACCCCAGAAAGGGAAGCAAAGGATAGGCCAGGAAAGATGCGGTAGCTCTCCCGTTATCGAGCTGGCTTATGGAGCGAGCCTGTTCGGTGAGGAATAATGTTTCATCAGAGACCACTAAGGTATCCAAAAGAATCGAGCTCGATAGGGCGAAAAAGCCGAAAAACACAGCGGCTAAGAGAACGATAAGCCAAGGTTTCACCTCCGAATTCCTCCCTGGTGAAGACCGTGTTCGGTTTTTTCCCAGTAGAAGGGACGGGAAAAAAGTTGATAAATGGCTTTCCAGGCAGCTATGGAAGCCATAAGCCAATACAGGGGATTGAGAAGTGCATAGGCAGTCAGGTGATAGTATTTACGGCGAAAGACTGCAAGCATGGAAAGATACATTCCAAGAAAATTTCCAAAAAAAAGATTGAAAGTCCCCATATAGAGTATTGGTGCGGGGATATACTTTTCCAGGATACCAGCCCGGGTCACCAGCCAGAATGCGAATACTCCCCATAGGATGAGAGAGGCGGCTTGCCCGATGGTAGTTCCGCCTATAAAGAATTGGAGGGTAAACCATCCTTTCCAGCCGGATGTGCTTACTACGTGCAGGGGACGGCGGTTATGAACCAGGAAGGTCTGAAGATAACCCTTGAGCCAGCGGGATCGCTGCCTGATCCAGTTGGTGATTTGGCTGTTGGCTTCTTCGTAAGTGGTGGAATTGAATACCCCGATTTTATATCCCCGGTAACTTGCCCGCATACCCAGATCTGCATCTTCGGTCACGTTAAAGGGATCCCATCCCCCCAGTTCCCGTAGAACGGCCGTACGAAAATGATTGGAGGTTCCTCCCAGTGGAATAGGGAGATTGAGGGCGAAGAGGCCCGGTAACATGAAGTCGAACCAGTAGGAATATTCAAGGGTGAAAAGGCGGGTCAGGAGATTTTGGTTCTGATTGTAATAGTTGAGGGCAGCCTGGAAACATGCATAATTAGAAGAATGGCGGCGAAAGGCGATGACCGCCTTTTTGAGCTGCGATGGTTCGGGCATATCTTCAGCGTCGAATATGGTCAGAAATTCACCCCGGGCAAAGGCCAGGCCAAAGTTGCAAGCCCTGGGCTTCGTTTTGGGGAGACCCTGGGGAACGACGAGAAACCGTACGGTATAGGGTGGACTTTCAGCACGGCAATCCTCCAGGGTTTTTTTATCATCCTCCTCGATAAGGTAAATGACATCCAATTTTTCTGGTGGGTAATCAAGGTGATGTATTGATCGGGTTAATTGGTGGATGACGGAAGACGGTTCTTTATAAAGCGGAAGAAGGATCGTGTAGACAGGAAGTTTGTTCGTCTGGAGACTTTTGATTTCAGCATCGGTTATGATCTCTCCGGTTTTACGACCCGCACCGGACAAGCTCAAAACAAATTTGAACAGAATGTTCAATAAGTAGAACAAATTGAATACGGTAAATAAAAGGAGGAAGGCATAATAGGGTGAAGCATAAGCCACCAAGAGAATACAAACGGCACCCAGGGAAAAACCGGTGGTTTGAGCTCTTGTAAACACCCGAGCGGCTGATTCTTCCGAATGGCGGTACATAAGCCCCGTGGTTGCTTCGGATAAAATAACCTCCTTAAAAAAGTAATTGATAAGCCAGTCAACCTCATAGGGGGTAACCAGTTTTTTTTCAACTCGGTATCCTGGAAAATGCTCGTGTAAAAGCGAGTCAAGGGCGGGATTGTTGGGGAAAGCTGTTACAATTTCAACTCTCTCCTGTTCGATCTTAAGAGGAAAAAACACAAACCTGTTCATTTGCTCGGGGGAAAAACGTTTCACCAGCGACCGGTCAACCTGTTCTATCAATTGCATAAGTTCAGAGCCGGCATAGGCAAGGTCTGTCTGCTCGGCTATTGTTTGGTACAGGAAGACTGGTTTCACCCATCCCCGTGAAACGATGATTTCCCCGAGAAGGTTTTTACTTTGACGTTGAAGGGTTAATGCTTCCTGGAGCTGTTCTGGACTGATCAATCCTTTTTCCACCAAGAGTTCACCGAGGGGTTTGACAGGAGGGGTTTTGTCCTCATTTTTGTGGGTAGAATTCATCTTATCTTTCACCAGGAAGAGTAGGTCGGGAAATCAACACACATTCAACCTTGTGCATACCGTGGTGCCTCCTCTTTTTGTGAAGAAACTGTGGAGCGTTACTTCGTTGGAGCTGAAGATCGTTAAAAAAGATTTTACACCATATCTTTTCTTTCTGGTAGTTTTCAATGGCCTGCTAAAGGTATGTTCGAAAACCGGGCGATTTGTTTACTGCCTGAATCACTTTTTTCATTTCCTGGCTTCGAGATTTAGGCATAATGAAAACAACATCATTTCTCTCCACAATCACAAGATCTTCGAGTCCGAATGTAATCACCGGTTTTTGACTGTCAATAAGGCAATTTCTCGTTTCGATGCTCAAGTGGTTGCCCCGCACGGCATTTCCAGACATGTCGTCTTCGAATACGCTCTCCATGGCCAGCCAGGAACCGAGGTCATTCCATCCTGGATCGGTGGGAATGACGATGCAGCGGGAAGTTTTTTCCAGTACACCGTAATCAATGGACTGGCTCTTCAGGCCATCAAAAACCCTCCGTGTCGTTTCTCTTTCATCATCGGTTCCCAGAGTGCGTTCTATTTCACGCAATCCAAGGTAAAGGTTCGGCATGAATTTTTCTATCTCCGAAAGGATTATTCCCGCCTTCCAGCAGAACATACCACTGTTCCAAAGATATTTACCCTCATCGAGATACCGCTTGGCGGTTTCCCGATCTGGTTTTTCAGTGAATCCGTTTACCGCGTAGGCGTGCAAATGCCTTTTTTCATATATGGGAATATCACCTCGATGTATATATCCATATTCGGTGTGAGCTGAAGACGGGAAGATACCCAAAGTGACGAGATGGTTTTTACCGGCTGCTTCAATGCCAAATGACAAGGTTTCTCTCAAGGCATCCGCTTTTTCAATCAGGTGATCGGAGGGCAGAACCACCATGACCTCATCAGGGTTTTTGCGTGATACATGAAGTGCAGTAAGCCCGATACAAGGAGCCGTGTTCTTACCGACTGGTTCGATGATGATCTGTTCAGGCAGCAGTCCGGGTATTTCTTGTGTTACTTCTTGGCGGAATTCTTCAAGTGTAGCGACGAAGATTCCCTCAATTCCCACTACAGGCAGGATACGTTCCACAGCCATTTGAAAAAGCGTCTTTTCAAAAAGAGAAGTGAATTGTTTCGGCCGGTTCCGTCGGCTCAGGGGCCAGAGCCGCTCTCCCCGCCCGCCTGCAAGAATCAAGGCTATTGCCAGTTGAATCACCTCCAATATGATGAATTGGCTCAAGAATTGGTGATAAGGTTCATTGATAATTTTCTTCCTGAACGTGTTACTGTCTCAACTGATATGGGTAATATGTTTAAGGGAAAACGTGTTTTGATTATTTTGCCACATTCAATAATTTCTGTCACATTTTCTCACGGAAACATCCACTGCTTCACTTACTGAAATGTACAAAGCCATGTTGCCGAACCCTGCAACCCTGATGCACATATAATTTATTATACCGCTTCTCCCTTCTCATTGAGGATGCATAGACTTCATGCCCTCGTCCTCAAAAGAAATACTATGAGGTACATCATCGACCCCGGCTGGGGGAAGACTCGTCTAACAGGTATGATTGTGGTATGGTCATATATTTCCTCTTATCTGGGTGATTTTTCCTCTTGTACGCCCACAGCTTCCCTCCCCGCACACGGAATAATATTGATAGACATTTTAATTTCCAAGCACCAGGTCTAAATCCTTCGCCTTTAGGCGAAGAGCTTTCAGCACATTGAAAACTGTTTCCCCAACCGGTACCATGTTCCCAAGAGGTGAAAGTGACTCATGGCCG
>SKXZ01000003.1 GCA_007128145.1 Candidatus Nitricultor lacus
AAAGCAAGGGCCAGTAACATATTTCTCAAACCGGGCCCCAGCGAGGCAACCAGTGCGGTGGCGAGAACCAGGTAAGGAAAAGCAAGCAAGGTATCTACAACCCGTTGGATCACTGCATCGACTCTCCCCCCGTAATACCCTGATACGAGACCCATGACCACCCCTAAAGCGGTAGCGAAAAAAACGACCACAAATCCCACCAGTAAGGATATGCGAGCACCATATATGATGCGGCTGAATATATCCCTTCCCAGATTGTCTGTTCCCAGGGGATTATCCCAGCTTCCACCCTCCATCCAAAATGGGGGTTGCCGGATCGCAGTAAAATCAGGTTGTTCTGGGTCGTGAGGGGTAATCCATGGCGCGGTAATCGCTAAAAATATAAACAAAAGGACAACTGCCCCGCCCACCAGGGCCAGGGAGTTTTTCCTATACAGCTTCCAAAATTCTCTCAGGTTATCCCAAAGCCGGATCAAAATCCGCAGTGACTTATCTTTCCATGACTCCCGCTCCAAAACCTCAACCGCTTGTTCCACGCTGTTTACTTTCCTTTCACTCATTCATGAAGTAACTGTATATCACAGAATTTCTCTTTATGTCCGTACCCGTGGATTGAGCCACATGTACATGATATCTGCCAGTAAATTCATTATTAAATAGCTAAGAGCGTAAATCAAAACCGCGGATTGTACCACCGGGTAATCATATGCGCGAATGGAGTCCACGACCAGTCTTCCCAGACCGGGCCAACTGAATATTTGCTCTATGATCATGTTTCCTCCCAACAGAACTCCCATATTGAGCGCCACCACCGTAATGGTGGGAATAAGACTGTTGCGCAGGGCATGCTTCATAATAACCAACCATTCCGAAAGCCCCTTGGCACGGGCGAAAATAATATAATCCTGACGTATGACCTCAAGCATGCTGGAACGTGTTATGCGCATGGTGAGAGCAGCCATGGGAGCTCCAAGAGCAAGCCCGGGCAAGAGTAAATGCCGTAATGCTTGCCAAACGGTGGACCACTGCCTGGACAGTAGGGAATCCAACACCATAAAACCCGTAACCGCGGGAGGTCGTACGGCATCAAAGCCCAGGCGCAACCCACCCGGTAGCCATCCGAGGGTGACAGAAAACAAAAGAATAAGAACAAGACCTAACCAGAAATCAGGCATAGATACACCCATCAAGGCTACAGGCGTGCTGAGTTTATCGAGTATCGAATACCGTCTTACGGCAGAAATAACGCCAATGGGTAGTCCGATAAGCAAAGATATGGCTATAGCAGCGAAAGTAAGCTCAAATGTAGCGGGTAAGCGTTCCACTATGAGCTGGCGAACAGGTACCCGGTATTGTACGGAAAATCCCCAGTCGCCACGTGGAATACCTGTCAAAAAACTGAAATATTGCTCTATGGGGTTCCGATCCAACCCCAGTTCTTCTCGAAACCGCGCCTCGTCTTCAGGTGTGATGTGACCGACTCCCGATAGCAACGTTTCTACCGGGTCTCCACCAAGGTACATGAGAGCAAAAACAATAACCGTGATACCTATTACCACCGGTATAGCCTGTAAGAGTCTCTGTAATACAAAAAACATAAGCACTCCTCCAATCTGGAAAGGGACGGAGGAATCCCCCGTCCCTTGAGATTGAAAACGATCTTATCTACTCTTCGATGTCAACCCCCAGAAGGTGGAAGTGCATGCGGCTGTCCGGACTGGGTTCCCAGTTTTTCACCCGCTGATTCACACCATAAATTTCATGAGCTACAAATTCAAAAACCATAGGAACGTCAGCATGGACGATTTCCTGGGCGGTCTGAAAAGCTTCAAAGCGCTCCTGATCTTCAGTAGCGGCTAAAGTATGCTCCAGTAACGAATCCACTTCTGGATTCGCATAACCGGAGAAATTACCACGACCTAACCCGGGTACTTCTGAGTGGAATTTGGGGATGAATATATCAAACGGGTCAAGAGAGGCATTCCCCCAATCGTTGAGAAAAACATCTCTTTGCTCTTCCACTGGCTGTTCTTTCGCCGCCATCCATGCATCACGCGCAGCTCCCCAAGTTGGCCAGGTGCGAATCCGGGTATCGATCCCGACTACCGACAACATAGCCTGGTAAATCTCTGCACGTGAACGATGGGCGTCCACAACATCAAGCTCAAAAGTGAAGCCTTCTGGGTAACCGGCTTCAGCCAGCAATTCCATGGCTTGTGCAGGATCATAATCGAAAAACTCGAGACCGTCGTGATAGGAAAACGCTTTTGGTGAAAGGATAAACGGTATACGCGTTGCCATACCTTCGTATAAGACTTCGATGGCAGTCTCGAGATCGATGGCATAATTCATGGCCTTACGTACCCTGATATCATCAAATGGAGGTTTATTCACATTCATTTCCAGAAAAAAGCTACGAGTGCCCAGTACTGATACCACATTGATATCCGGATGTTCTTCCAAAGATTCTATTTCGTGCACAGGAATAAAAGTCGCGATATCAATCTCTCCAGCCCTTAAGGCGGAAACCCGTGCTGACTCATCACCAATGATGCGGAATACCAGCCGTTCGATGAAGGGCTTCTCTCCCCAATAGTTCTCATTACGTACCACGGTAAAATGGCTTCCGCGAACCCATTCCTCAAATACGAATGGTCCAGTTCCCACGGGGTCCTCAACATATCCATCCCCTACTTCGCTTGAAATGATCATCTGCCAGGGGATAAACCGTGGAAGAAGGGGCCATGGATTATCAAGCAACAGGTGAACAGTATATTCATCCACCACCACCGCTTCCCTTGTAGGACCCATCAAACCACGGCGCTGTGAAGTACGCCCGGCCATCGCACCTTCCTGGATTATACGGTTTAAACTGTAGGCCACATCTTGTGCAGTTAGGGAACTTCCGTCGTGAAATTCCACACCCTCCCTCACAATAATCTCATATGTTGTGGGGTCAATAGCTTCGATGGAAACGGCCAATTCCATAACAATATCCCTGTCCGGCATATAGGTCGATACACCTTCAAAAACCTGTCTAAGCATAGCCTCGGTTTGGCGGTGACTGAAGTCAGCCGGGTCAAGCGTAACCAAATCGTCGTCGAAACCCACTACCAGAGTTTTTGCACCAGCTACCCCGATCGTCAAAGCCAAAGCAAGCAGCACTACCATGAGTGAAAGTCCGAACTTTCTCATACCATCCTCCTTCGCAAATGTTTTTCCACCCGACATTACTTTCTCTCGCCACAGAAGACACAATAGCCCTGATGTGGGGGGCTTGGTAGGGGACGTGGCAAGGGAAAGGAGACGCAATCAGGAGTGCGTTATGCAGTTCCAATTCCGGGTGAGGTAAAAAAGCACCTTAAATATACCCAAAGTCATGGGAATTTGTCAAATTCAACCGGGAGGGTGAAACACATACTGCTTATAAATGAAGGATTAAGTGCATTCGCTACCACCTCTTGATTTCTTTTCATCCAAAATCTCTGTCAAGTTTCTTCTGCGGATGGCGCTTTACAAAATATTTTATAAGTGGTATTCATTTATTTACAACATTTAAGTGGGGATATAATTGATTGTACATCTATTCTTGAGTAATCTTCTTTTTTTCACTATTCTTTTGCCTTTTCTTGCCGCAATGCTTTCTGTATGGCTTCCCGATACAATAAGCAGGTTAACAAACCTGGT
>SKXZ01000186.1 GCA_007128145.1 Candidatus Nitricultor lacus
AAAGCTATAAAAGTTATAACAATCCCCAACATTAAACAGACTATTACTATAGAGGATCCAAATATTGAAAACAAAACCTTCTGAATAAGATATTTTTTCCTTACACTAGTATCCATCATCACCGAACCCTTGAATGATACTTGTGTACCATGTACTCAACCACGATATTCAACAGTAAAGTAACCAGAAAAAGAACAATGGCAACAGAAAACAAGGTTCTGTAATGAAGGCCTCGGAAGGGAGCTTCGGCCATTTCCGCAGCCAATGAAGCGGTCATAGTCCGTACCGGTTGGAAGAGAGAAGTCGGGATCACTGCAGCACCGCCGGCCACCATCAATACCGTCATGGTTTCACCAATTATTCGACCCGTACCAAGCACAATGGAAGCACCGATACCAGAAAATGCCGCAGGAAATACAGCGTGTCGTATTGTTTCCCAGTGTGTGGCACCCAGGGCAGTTGACGCTTCCCGGTAATCTCTTGGAACTGACGTTATTGCATCCTCTGCAACGCTCACAATAGATGGAACAGCCATGATACCCAGAAGAAATGATGCGGTGAATGCTGTTAACCCCGTAGGAAGTGAAAACAAATCGCGAATAGAAGGCCCCAGAATGACAACACCAAAAAACCCGTATACTACTGAAGGAATACCTGCAAGCATTTCGACAACAGGCTTCAGTATTTCCCTCATTCTTACGGGACAAATTTCCGCTAAAAAAAGTGCGGAAAAAATTCCCAGAGGAACAGCAAACAATAAAGAACCTACGGTGACCAGTAAAGAGCCGGTAAACAAAGGCAATAAACCAAAGAGCGGAGGATCAGCTGTCGGCAGCCAACGCCGGCCGAATAAAAACTCGGATAACCGTATATGCTGAAACGCGGGAATTCCTTCCCAAAATAATGTCATAATAATACCTATGAGGAAAAATAGGGAGGACAAGGCTACCAGGAAAAGAAGTATTTCAGGAGTTTCCCATCTTTTTTTTCGTATGGCCATCACCCCCTAAAAACCCGTACTATTAAATCAATTTTCCTTCCCAAAATCAACTGAATCGGAGGTTTGTAAATATCTTTTTATATTGTTTTTCCGCACAGGAAAATGAGTGCTTACTATTTCAGCCACCACTTTCCGGCTGAATCCCTTCGCTAAAAGATCACGGGCCAATGACAATATTTCAGGCGAAACATCATTTTTTTCTTTTATTGCTTCTCTTAAGACGCCCTGAACAACAAGGACTATTTCTCCGCGTATTACAGATTCTCGCTCACACAACTGTTCCAACAATTCCTGAAGAGTACCCCTGATACGTTCTTCATAAATCTTGGTGAGCTCCCGACACAGTATCGCTTCACGATGATATCCAAATGTTTTCCCTATGTCATCGAGTTCATCACATAGGCGGTTAGGTGAAAGGAAAAAAACTACGGGGAGTGACATGGCAGAGAACTCTTTAAGAATGCGCATTCGCTCGGCTTTCCGACGGGGAAAAAAACCTGAAAAAATGAAGCCTTCGCTTGCATATCCCGAATAAACAACTGCAGGAAGAACTGAAGAGGGGCCGGGAATAACTTCATAGGAAACACCCTGATTTTCCAAAACAGGAATAAGTTCTCCCCCCGGATCTTGAATGCCTGGGGTTCCCGCGTCAGTCACCAAGGCACAATTTTTCCCTTCTCCTAAAATACGAAGTATATTTTCAATAGCCCTCTTCACGTTATTTTTATGAAATGATATCAACCTTTTACGTATGTTATAGTGAGAGAGGAGCTTTCGTGTAACCCTGGTATCTTCACATATAATGTAGTCGGCCTGTCGCAGGACCTGCAGAACACGTAATGTAATATCCTGAAGATTACCAATGGGAGTGGGGCAAAACACCAAAGTACCCCACTCCTTTTTCATTTCCATTATTGGATAGTAATTTGCCTTTTAATCCTGATCTTCCACTTGCAAAGGAACGTAATAGGAACGGTCCCCCCGTCTTATAAGGAGAAGCGCAGTGTCACCAGGACTCAATACAGAGGTTGCCGCAACCCACTCTTCCCTGGTGAGAACTTCCTGTCTGTTTATTTCCAAGACAACGTCCCCCGGTTGTATACCTGCTTCATCAGCTGAGCCACCAGCTATGATATTAGTTACCACCAAACCACGGCTTACCCTTAAATTGAATTGTTCTACAAGTTCCGGTGTTATCTGGGTAACTTCCATGCCTAAATCCACCATGGGTTCAACCGCGGGGATATCCAGTTCTTGATCCAACTCCTGGAGTTCTACTTCTACTGAAACGAGCTCGTTATCCCTCCATATTTCGATGGTAACAATGTCACCCGGTCGATGGGAACGTATTACCTGCTGAAGATGGCGGACATCTTCGATATCAGTTTCTTCAACTCTCAGGATAATATCTCCCCTTTGAAGTCCAGCGTGCTCGGCTGGACTGTCTGCCTGTACCTCGGCAACCAATGCTCCCTCTGTTTCCTCGCGACCGAACTGGAGCGCTATTTCCGGAGTCAAATCCTGAATATACACTCCAAGCCAAGCTCGTATCACTCTTCCCCGCTCTATCAAGTCATCCAAAAGTTCCTCTGCAAGATTTATGGGAATTGCAAAACCCAAGCCTTGCGCAAAGGGAATAATAGCCGTATTGATACCAATTACCTCTCCCTTGATATTGAGTAATGGTCCTCCACTATTACCCGGGTTAATTGCCGCGTCCGTTTGCAGAAAATTCTCATATTCTCTTCCAGTATCTCCGGCCGTGATTGGACGTCCCTTGGCACTGAGCACCCCTACAGTTACCGTGTGGGCAAGACCATAAGGATTCCCTATTGCCACTACCCATTCACCTACCCGGGCGGCATCAGAATCACCAAGTGTAACAGTAGGAAGATTTTCCTCTTCAACCCGCACAACTGCAAGATCAGTCATTGGATCAGCACCGATTACTCTTCCAATAAATTCCCTGCCGTCAAGCAAGGTTACGGTAATTTCTTCAGCTCCTGCAACCACATGGTGATTGGTTAAAATATATCCGTCTTCACGGAATATAAACCCCGATCCTACACCTCTGCGCGGTATCTGACGCTGCATTTCCTCTTCAGGCAGATCGAAAAATCTGCGGAAAAAGGGATCGTCAAAAAAGGGCCCAAAAGGCCTGCGCTGAATGGTTGCATACCTTACTGTATCGATGTACACGACAGAAGGGCCGACTTCTTCGGCTATATCAGCCACAATATTTGTATCATTTGGAATTACTTCTGCGCCCGATATTCCACCGATAAAAAATGGAATCGAAAAAACAACCAACAGTACAACAAGTATGCTTTTTCTGCTTATGCTCATTACCAAGTACCCCCTTCCAGGTTCATAGAGGAGAATATCTCACTGATTTCTTCCGGTTCCAAACTGCCAACCACAGTAATCATAAAACCACCTCGCTCACCTACCAAAATCGACAAATCCTCATCCTTGCGAACTAAAAGTGTCCTATTCGAACGGGAAGTAGAAGATACATTCGGATATACACTCTGAAATATTGAAAAATAATTCACACCATCACTGTACAAAGATTGAATAGCGTCCCCCTCATGCCCTCGTACCATAAACACCCTTGCAAGCTGAAATCCGGGTGGCAAACTCTGTGGTTTTAATATTTTTTCTTCTCTGGAATCATTGCTGGGAAAATCTTCAAGTTCCTTCTTACACTTCTCCATCGCATCAATAAAAAAAGCGATTTGTTCATAATCAGGTGCATAGTCACGGTATACGAATCTGCCTTCCAGGCGAGCTTCTCCCTCACTTCCATAATATACTTGACCGACTAAGGCACCACGAAAATCAAGTGTAAAAGAACGTACTGTCTCTCCTGTTTCCCGGGATACTATGAACACTTGATTATCCTGGTATTCTAAAAGATAATTTTCGCTGAACAACAGCAGATTGTCTTCAAGCACAGGCAAAAAAGGTATTTCGAACCCTGGAAAGACACCTGCTATAGTTTTTTTATCCAAATTAAAAATAAACCGGTAGTCTTGTATACTAACCACAGCCCGATTCTCATCACTCATGTTTTTCCAGCCAAAACCATAATCCCGTAAAAATGCCACTTCGTAAAAATTGTCTTTATTTTTCGTGTAATTTCGAACGCGCCAAATTCCCCAGAAGTTATCCTGTGTGGTTTTTTCAATAACATTAGTCAAAAAAAGGGTTGACTCTTCCGGGCTGAGGATCCTGGCTTTTACTACACCAGCGGTTCCTGCTAGCACAAGCATACAGGCTGCTATAACCAAACAAACAGAGAAGGTTTTTTTCATCATAGATCAATTATGGGCGAAATTCCAAGGTGGTCACTTCAAAATCATGTTCTCTTTCCACTGGCTCAAAACTGTATCCACTTGCACTTTTGTGGAGGTCTTCGTATGATTGAAACGAGGAAGCGGTAAAGCGTTCTCCGGCATTGAGGTGGGAAAAAAACAAAAACATGGAAGAAACCGCTGCTAACGAAACGATAAAGAGTATGGCATATTCTTTGATTCGCATTAAGCGGACCCTGCTTTTCACTTCTTCGATAGAGACTGCTTGAAAAGATGTTGACGGATTTACTGGATATTCCATCTTTCCCATCATGTTTTTTAAAACCCGCATATTATTGTATTCCTGTTCACATGCATGACAGGAAAACAAATGCCTGCGGATTTCTCTGCTTTCATCTTTTGTTAACTCCCCGTCCAGGTACGCCGAGAGCTTGTTCACCACCCAGGAACAGTGCATACAGATCAACTCCAACTAGCGAGAAAGTCTTTTCCGTAGATGTCCTCCATAGACTTTTTGATTTGGCGCCGGGCCCTATGAAGTCGTGAACGGACAGTTCCGAGAGGACAACCAATTATTTCACTCGCTTCCTCATATGAATATCCCATAACATCGCAGGATATTACAACTTCCCTCATTTTGAGTGGAAGTTGCTGTATGACTTTCTCCAGATCTACCATTACTTGGCTCCTGATGACCTTTTCTTCTGGACCATCATCCTTGAACTCCAAACAGTCAAGAAAATTTTCTTCCTCTTCCCCCTCGGAATTTTTCCAGGGAAGAAATGTTTTCAGTAATTTTTCCTTTTTGAACTGATGACGGTATAGATTCAATAATATTGCGTATACCCAGTTTTGAAAAGGGTATTTACTGTTATAACTATGGCGGTATTTGAATGCCCGTAGCAGTGCTTCCTGGAAAAGATCACGTGCTCGATCCAGATTGCCGGTTAAATAGCAGGCAAACCGTAAAAGGTCTTTTTCGCATTCCTTTACTCTTTGTTCAAACCAGTCACGTTCCTGCTCAAAAGTAAGATCTTGATACCAGAGCGCATCTTGGGTTTCCGCGTTTCCCATCGCGTTTCCCTCCCGACTAATCATTAATGGTTCTTCTATATTTTCTGAACCGGCTAATTACAATTACCCGCCTTGTGATTTTTAGTTCCTCATTAACCGGCAAAACACAAGCTACATCAAACAGGATGATGTTTTTAGCCGATTCCCATAAGCATCCACAAAGAAAAAAATGCTTGAATGGTCTTTTATAAAAATAAACGATCAAACTCCGCTTGATTGAGTAATATTTCTTTTCCATCTTCCAACTCCAGACGGATGGAATCTTTAAATATATCAATTTCTAATATCTTCCCTGGACCCTTATGAGTCAAAACTTTACTCCCTTTTTTAGGGAATCTCTTCACTAATTTATGATACATCGAATGTTCATATGCTAAACAACACATCAGCCTGCCGCACACTCCGGAAATTTTTGCTGAATTGAGAGCAAGATTCTGTTCTTTTGCCATTTTTATTGATATTGGCTCGAAATTCATTAAAAAACTGCTGCAACATAACCGGCGACCACAGATACCACAACCTCCCATCATACCCGCTTCATCGCGAACTCCCATTTGGCGCAGCTCGATACGTGCCCTAAATATCGAGGCCAGATCTTTCACAAGATTTCGGAAATCTACCCTGTCCTCTGAACCGAAATAGAATAGCAAGCGGCCCCGGTCTAATGTATAGTGTGCTTTAAGCAACTTCATGGACAGATTATGTTCTTTGATTTTCCTCTTGGCTATCTCAAAAGCTACACGCTCTTTCTCCTTATTGGCTTTCAGTTGACGTTTGTCTATGTCTTGAATTAACCGAATTACTGGACGTAAATTCCCCTTCTCTGAAAAGGGGAAAACATTCCGTACCACTTCTCCAACTTCCATTCCCAAAGCAGTTTCCACTACACATAAATTCCCTTTTTTAATATTAAGTTCCCTGGAATCGAAAAAATATGTTTTCAAGTTATTTTCAAATTTTATTCCTACAGCCTGACGCATTTTGTAGCTCCTCTCTCATCCGTAAAACAAAACTTAACGCCTGGAGGTCAAGTTGTATATTCAACCTTATGCCATGAAGAAATGTATCTATGAGATAAATCATGTGCTTCAAAACCTGGGAAGGATAACGTTCTGCGTCTCGTTTCATGAAATCACGATATCCTCCCAGCCATAAATATTCTTCCTCCTTCTCGCCCACATATTGTAAAAAAAGCACATCCCTGAGATATAACTCTAAAATCTCCAAAACAGGGAGAAATCCCTGCTTTGATTCTTCCTGCCTGTACACACTTTTTCCGGTTGAATTGCGAAAAAACCTTCCGAGATGAAGAACACTCTTGTTACTTACTAATGTTTGCCAAAATTCTATGGCTTTCACTCTCAAAGGCATCTCTTGAACGAGTATATTCTCCAATTCACCCAAATGAGTATGTAATTTTTTCATTCTGTCCTCACGTTTCTCTCCTTCTATTATTATTTTATCTTTAACGTTCTCTATTTCCCTGAGAGCGGCAGAATAGGCGGGGCCAAAGAGGTCGCTCGAAAAAAGCTTGTTCTCAATAACTGCCTGGATCTCGCCAAGTATTTCTTTCTCCTTTTCGCATGCGTCCTTTGTCATTGTATGTATAGTGCATAACACTTCCCTGGCATATTCTTGTATGTGAAGGAGCGCCTCCCATTCCCTGGTTGCCTGCTCTGATCTCCCCATGGACGAAAAAGCAATAAAACGGGCTGTTGTTTCGTCAGCTCCTCTCTCCCTTAATAACCGCTCTATATCAGCAGGGGGCAACAATGACAACGAAACATGCTGACAGCGGGAATACACTGTCTGGGGAATCATACGTGGATTCTCGGCGGTCAAGATCAAGAGGCTCTGTTCAGGAGGTTCTTCAAGGCTTTTCAAGAGGCAATTCGCAGCTTCTTCCGTCAATCTCTCAGCCTGGCAGAGAATACCGGAACGAAATCGCCCAATCATTCTCTGAAATGAAAGGCGATGAATCAGTTCCCGAACCTGGTCAATTTTCAGCGTACCTCCATCAGGGTAAATCTCTATAAAATCAGGATGGTTTCGTTTCTCGATTGAAAGGCAAGAGGCACACTTCGAACATGCTCCTTGAGCATCTCTGGCTCCACAATTGGCAAACTTGACAACCTCAAGTGCTACCTTCTTTTTACCCACGCCTTCCGGGCCTGTAATAAGATAGGCGTGTGACTGGCGCCCTTTAGAAAAAGCCCTATGGAAAAAGGCACCAGTGCGGTCATGTCCGCAAAGGTGTCTCCATCCCATAAAAAATCAAAACCTTTCATAGCGGTCTATGGGTACTTCAAACAAAACTCCTCCACCCCTCGTTACTTTGACCGCCTGGGGGACATATGGTCCAATCGGTTCATTAACCGGCATTGTCGATTCGACTATTTCTTCACGCCTTCCACACACTTTTTTTACCAAGGAGATAAGCTCTTCTTTTCGTGCTTCAACAACTCCTACTAAAAATGTCGTATTTCCCTCACGCAAAAACCCTCCTGTAGAAGCTAGCTTGGTAAATGAAAAATTCTTATCCCGGAGAACATCCATTAATTTCGCTGCATCCTGATCCCTGATAACACAGATAATAAGAGAGTTTAAGCTTTCCATCCAAGTTTACCCTTTCGTGTCGACAATATTTTCCTTCGAAGTGTTTCCTTAATTTCCTCAAAAACGATTTCCCTGGGCCTCATAGAAGATATAACCACAAACCGATTGTCTTCTTCCCGTGCTAAGTGTAAAAAACCTTCCCTGATTCTCTTCAAAAGGTCACTCTTGATCTGGAATTCCTGCTCGAACCTCTGTTCATCAGCAGACGTTTTTGCCATCGATCTACGAAGTCCCTCCTCCGGATCAACGTCTAAAAATATCGTACAATCCGGATTGAGGCCGCCAGAAGCAACCCGGTTGAGATGAACAAGAAACTCATTTTCAACTCCTCTTCCATATCCCTGGTAAGCTATCGTTGAATCGGTAAAGCGTACACATATCACTATCTTGCCTGCATGGAGGGCAGGCTGAATAACCTGTTTAACATGCTCCCGCCGAGCTGCTTGAAAAAGAAAAACTTCAGTAAAGGGGTCAAGCTCGCCATGTGCCGGATTGAGCAAAATCCTGCGGATCTGTTCCCCTGCCCTGGTTCCACCAGGCTCCTGAGTCAAAAGCACCTGACAGCCTTCTTGTACCAGGAAGGCTTCAATACGGCGGGCATGCGATGTTTTTCCACTTCCCTCTATACCCTCAAGAGTTAGAAAATAGCCATGCGGTGTATTCATCGTATGTCTTCCAGGCGTCGTGGATAAATGACAACGCGCCGAAAAGGTTCCTCCCCGATACTTTGTGAAAAAAGATGATATCTCTCGGCAATTTTGTGCTGCATTCTTCTCACAAAAGCATTACGTGGTGCGAGTTCTATTGATTCACCTTGCTGCATAACATGCCTGGCTACCCTTTCTGCTTCAAGTAAACCTGATTCTTCCGTACCGCCGCCCTTCTCGCTTTGACCGAACAAATCCCTGACAAACCGGAGAACCTGCACATACGTATTTGAACGGATGACATGTACTGCCAATCCTCGATTTTCGGCCTCTTTTATTTTGCTGATCTTTTTCCGGTAACGGCTTTTCAGGGTAAGGACTATATCAGCATGATTCAAGTCATCTGCAACCTGCAAGGGAACACGGCATTGTTCAATCGCTTTGAATACATAGTTTTTACTCACAGCAAAGAGGTATACTCTGAGCATCCGTCCTTCACTCTGTCCAGACAAAAGCTCAGAGGGTATTTCCCTCTCTTCAGCCTTATCCATATCCTGCTTGAGAACTTCTATGGCTCCATCCCTGGTTTTTTTACGTACCTCCGGTCTGGGATCATACCCTCGCAAGAGCACATCCACCGCTTGGGCTGTATCCCGGTAAACAGCCAAAACATCTCTTTCCCTTAATTCAACAACCATATCAAAAGTAGGCATTGCCTTGCGTTCCAATATAGCCTTTTGCGAACCACGGCGTTTGGCCTCCTCATCCCCCAGAATAACTGACTGTATACCTCCAACGAGATCACTGAGGGTAGGGTTGAGAAGCAAGTTTTTCAATGTGTTTCCGTGCGCGGTGGCAATGAGTTGTACACCTCGCTCAGCGATAGTTCGACAAGCTCTGGCTTCTGCCTCACGACCAATTTCATCAACAATAATAACTTCTGGCATGTGGTTTTCAACAGCTTCAATCATAACATCATGTTGCCTCTCAGGGGAGGATACCTGCATCCTTCTCGCCCGTCCAATGGCAGGATGAGGTATATCACCGTCACCTGCAATTTCATTTGAGGTATCAACCACTACTACTCGCTTTTGCAGTTCATCACTTAAAACCCTGGCCACTTCTCGAAGCTTGGTAGTTTTCCCTACACCGGGAGGACCTAGAAGAAGCGTGTTTTTTCCGGAAACTATGACATCCCGAATGATATCTATGGTGCCGTATACGGCACGACCAACGCGTAATGTCAGTCCAACAACATCCCCTAAACGATTTCTCATACAAGAGATGCGATGGAGTGTCCTTTCTATCCCAGCCCGATTATCCTTGGTGAAACTCCCAACTCTTTGTATCACATAATCAATGTCTTCACGTTCAACCACTCTGTCAGAAAGAATAAAATACCCCTCATCAACCCTTGCCTCGGGAGGTCGACCCAAGTCAATAATAATTTCAATCAAGTCTTCCGCGTCATCTCTTTCTTCTAGAGGTTTGCGGATGTAATCAGGTAAAACATCAAAGAGATTGTCCAGATTATCGACAACCCCTACCCTTAATGCTTCGCTCATAGCTTCTGCAGTCATCCTTTCTTAAAGGTCACCCACCAAGTAATATCAATTATTTCAACAAAAGAGACACACTGGATACCGTTGAACGGGAATAAGAAAAACTGCCTTCATATTATACGAAAAAAAGAAGTGCTCGCCAAATGTCTTCATAATTCTTATAATACTGGTGGGAAAATAGAGGATTTATATGAAATCACAGTATATTCAGCAAGCACAAAAGATTCTTGTTCTGAGTGACCGCATTGATCCGAGGGTCTACAGCGATGTATGCAAAGAGCGTTTCCATGACGTGGACTTTATTGTCTCCTGTGGGGATCTTCCCGAATATTACCTTGATTTTGTTGTTTCAAATCTTAATGTACCGTTATTCTTTGTCCACGGCAACCACGATCCCTCAGGAAGCAAACAATCCCTGGCTGGAGGAGTCAATTTGGACGAAAAGGTCGTTTATTTTCAAGGGTTATTGTTGGCTGGGCTCGAAGGATCGGTTTGGTATAACGGCGGTATCCACCAATATTCACAGCGCGCGATGTATTTCAAATACCTGAAAATGGTTCCATGTCTGAAATGGAAAAAGTTGAAATACGGGCGTTCGATAGACATTCTGGTAACACATGCTCCCCCTGCGGGTTTACATGAAGGTGATGATTTGCCTCATAAAGGCTTTTATGCTTTTACACTGATAAATAAAAAATACGCGCCGCATTATCATTTTCATGGACATACGCATCTCTACGACCACAAACAAAGCCGTCGCGATTCCTTGTGTGAAACCACAGTTATCAATGCATACGGCTTCCAGGTAGTGGAGATAGGAGAAACAACATGAAAGATTTGTCACGGAGATATGAATCAGTACGCCAATTCGATCGGTTATATAGAAAAGGATTCTTTAAAAGGTTGTTGGGTACTCTCTATAATCACCGCAACCGCTTGATTCCTTTCCGCGAAATCAGGGAAATAATAGGAGCGGGCGCAGAGCATCACGCCGGAATTCAGACAGTTGATATTTCAAAAGTAATAGGAAGTGAAAACAGATTCGAAGATTTTGACCGCGCATTTCTACCCTTGAACAAAGCAAACAAGGCCAAATGGATTAATGTAAATACATCTCTTAACCCAGCAGGCAGTTGGCCATTGGTTTCTCTCTATAAAGTCGGCGATTATTACTTCGTACAAGATGGACATCATCGTATATCGGTGGCTCGGAATGCCGGGCAGCGTTTCATAGATGCTGAAGTGATTGAACTCAAGGTTCCTGCTGATCTGCCGAAATCCTATTCCCCTGAGGAGTTCTTTCTTCACCTGGAAGAAAGGATGTTTCACAGCCGTACCGGCCTTTCCGATATACATGTAACTATTCCTGGAGGGTATCTTGAGCTGTTACGCCTTATTGGTTGCTTTCGTTGTTCTCGTTGTCATTCCTCAAGAGAGATTCAGAAACAATGCCCCGACGGTATCCCCTGGAGGAAAGCTATTCAGGGATGGTACCAAAATTGTTTTTCCCCTGCAGTTCAGGAAATTGAAAAAAGTGGAATAATACAGAAATTCAAGGGGAAAACCAGTGCTGATCTCTATCTTTGGACGCTGGCAAATCTTAACGTTTTGCGTAAAGCAGCTTGTTTCGTTCCAAGCTCCCAGGAAGTTTCGAAAACCAAAAAGGGTCCGGCATCATTTTACTTTTTCACTCAGAACAAATAAACTCCTTTATTGTTTAATGTTAGGAACTGAATACAAGAAAAACCAAAAAAATATACAAAATATACATTATTTCTTGTGAAAGTTGATATGTTCAGTTAACATGTTGAATTGGTGGAACAGCTCCAGTCTTCAGGAGAGGATCATTATGGTACAATGCCTTGGTAGGATGCAAGTGCTTAAGAGAATTTGACGTGGATAGAATAGATTCCTCAGCAGAAGATTCCATGTGGTGGGAATGTTTCGAAAGAGGGAAAACCGTGGTCCCAGCTATTTCAAAAAAGGAACGGCTACTCTCTGAAATCAGAAAACAAGTAGAACAGTGTATCCGGTGCCAGCTTTCACAAACACGCACCAATACCGTTTTTGGTGAAGGGAATGCTGACGCAGTAGTGATGTTTATCGGTGAAGCTCCCGGTGAAGACGAAGATAAGACCGGCCGCCCTTTTGTAGGAAGGGCGGGAAAGCTTTTAACCAACATTCTCCATTCTGTCAGCCTGAAACGGGAAAAAGTATTTATTGCCAATACGGTAAAATGCCGCCCGCCGGGTAATCGGGCGCCCAAAGACGAGGAAATGCAATGTTGTTTTCCATATCTTGAAGCTCAAATAGCCGTGATCAACCCTACATTAATTGTCACCCTTGGAGGTGTATCCACTGCTTTTTTGATGGACGAGAAAATCTCCATCAGCAAAATACGCGGTAGAATGATTGAATGGAGAGGTGGAAAAAAAATATTTCCTATGTACCATCCAAGTTTCCTACTTCGCTATCAATCACAAAAACCAGGTTCTCCTCGTTACCAAACCTGGCAGGATATCCAGGAGGTAAAAAAAACAATTGATCTTGTTTTACTTGCTGGGAATGGAAACGAGTAAAATGCACACTATACATGGTATAATCAAAATACATGTTTCAAAGGGAGGAAGACACAATGAGTTATTTTGACTCTATTAAAGCATTTACCACGGAACAAGTTGTAAAACTCATCATTGGTTCTCTTCGAAACGTGTCGGACGAAACCATCATTAAACTTACGTACCTGGCAGAAAAACTTACTCCTATTGAGTACTATCGGGACCAAATCCACGGTCTGCGACAAATGTTCGAGGAAAAACGACCGCAGGTAGTTCTGGCCCGCAGGGTTTTTCAGGAAACCAGTCCTACGGTGAGAGAAAAACTTATGGGTAATCTCATAGTAAAAAGTATCCTGTTGGGTGTGCCAAAAAGGCAGAAGCTGGAAAAAGAGTTGGGTTGCCAGGTGCCTTTCTTTTTTGTTGTGAGTCCGACTATGCGGTGCAACCTGAAATGTTACGGCTGCTATGCCGGTGAATATCGCAGGGAAAGCGACATGCCGATTGAAC
>SKXZ01000097.1 GCA_007128145.1 Candidatus Nitricultor lacus
CCGCTGGTCGGACCGCTTATAGAAACCTCAGGTGGTATAAAATCCTCACCCATTTGCAGAATGGGGTAGTTGGCTATGACAGTCTTAACCATGCGGTTTCCCGCATCATCCCGGATATGGGCGGTGAGGTTGAGAACGAGTTCCCCCGGATCAGGGTAACCCCATAAGTAATCGATACCCTCCTGGAAGAGTAGAGGAAGGTTAGGAATGGCAAACGGGGCAGTACCCGTTCCAGGTGTAAACTGATCGGTATACGGAATAGGAGGAACATAATAAGCGAGAGTCATGTTCCGTGAAAGTTTTGCGATCTCAGATCCGCCCGACTGATACCGGTAGCGCAACTCCTCGATGGTAAAACCAACCTCATTCAGCGGGTAGACGATAAGAGTGAAGGTACGCTGGGTCAAAAGATCCATGCCATCCACGTCACCCGGAGCCTGCATGGAATAATACATGCGCACTTCCGCCTCCGGGTTGATCACGTTCAATAGCCCTTTTTCAAACCAGTTACATCCACTCATCATAATCATGACACAGGACAAAACCGCTATGAGTATAAAGACTGTATTTTTGTTTTTCACAATATCCCTCCTCTTTCTGTTCAGAACCTGAACCCTACGCCCAGGTACACTCCCCGGAAGCCGAGAGAATCATAGGGTTGAATCGGCCTTCCCGCCACAATATCACGGTACCCGGCGAACACAAAAACCCGATCACTCGCATGATACCGTCCTTCCGCTTCCACCCACCAGTTGGATTCCTCCCGTGCCCACTGGTAGCGCACGCCTGCCGTGAGTGAGAAATCTTTTTCCTGGTAGTGCAGCGCGGCGGAGAGGAAGCTTAAGCTCACGTCTCCCCCCGTCGCAAAACCCAGGCGGAAAATCCCTTCCAGGTTATCATCGAGTTCCCTGCGCTCCTCAAGATAGGCCGAGATGACAGAGGCATTCCAATCACCTGAGGCTCCCTGAAAGCCCACCCCCGCTCTCAGGCCATCGTTGAAGGTTGCCGAAAGTTCTATTTCTCCAAGCCACTGGTTATCGTCCCATCCCTTTATTATGGATCCCCTGAGATCGACTTCCGACCCAAAATATGCTGAAAACTCGACTCCAAGCCAGAAGCTTGAGCTTATCGTCCCTTCTGGAGTTTGGACCCGGCCTGCTACGAGCAGTGAGGAGGCTTCGAATTCGGAGATGGTTTCTCGGCGGCTTATGGATTCAACATACGCGTCTTCACCTCTCACCATGGCGACAGGCGGCAGGAAGGCAGGGTCTGAGGGTTCAGCTTGGACAAAGACCAGGAGCTCGCCGCTGGTTACATCTTTCCCATGAGGCTGCGGAGGTGTGTCGGCCTGGAATACAACAGGTCCCCTGTCATGCCGCTCGAGCCAGGTAAGTCCACCCAGGAGAGCGAGTTCGCCTTCCCGGACCCGTGCGGAGGTTTCCATGTCCCGGCTCACCACCACCGGATAGGCGGGAGTGGGTCGTAAATCCTGGGATGTTACCTCTACCTCGACTGTAATTTCATCTTCTCCTGAACGGCGGGGTACTACTCGGACTCCCGTGCCCACTTCCACCTGTTCCACGCTCACGGTTACCCCGGCCGGAGTATCCGTTTCCAGCCGGTAATAAAGATCATTTCCGACCCATGCCATGGCTTCTTCACCCTCGAGCACCGTGAGGTCGTAACGGGCTTTCACAGTGCTCCGGCCGGCAGTTTCAAGCGCCCGCATTACGGCTTCCAGCCTGTTCAACCGCTCGAACCTCCCACCGATGGTTTCTACCTCTCCGAAGGGAATGCCAATATCGTTTGCGCTGAAGGCGGCGGTCAGGTCAGAGGCTTCATCTTCGTCAACTTCCACTACAAGAACCGCCATACTGATGTGCTCACGTGGAAGGTCAAGTTCAGAGATGCTCCTCACTGCGTGTTCTCGAGCACGCGGAGGCCCGTAGACCAGAAGGGAAGCCGGCGTTTCCGCCCTCACCTGCGCATCGAGCGGTGGGAGGAGTGAGGCGATTTCTTCGCTTTCACGGTGGCTCAATATCACTCTTTCTGCTTCCGATAGCCGGGCAAATGCCTGTGTGTCAGCCGGTGGTTCACCTATATAATATATGCTGTCTTTTTCCCACCAGGAGAGACCGGAATCGGCTAAAATCAAGTCAAGCGCCTGCGTAAAGGTTACACCGTCACGCCGGATGGAAACCGTACCCACCGGTCTTTCCAGGAAAACCACCTGTTCCCTGGCCTGGAAAGCGGCCACCAGTACTGCTTCTACAACCGGAATATCCGGGCAGAAAAGGTCAAAACGTTCTCTTTTTTCAAAAGCGAAGCAGTGGGGAGAAAAAGCACCTCCCAAGAAAGACCAGGTGAATATCACGCAAAGGGTAAGGGCAATGAGGCCGCGTTTTGGAAATCTCACTATTGTGCTCCCTTACTTCAGTATATGGGGTGTTATCAGGATAACAATGTCCTTATCTTCACTGGTTGTTCTCTTGTGCCGGAAAAGGGCGCCGATAAGAGGAATATCACCCAACAGCGGTACCTTGCTTTCGGTGGTCACTTCGATCAATTGGCGTAATCCACCGATGACGATGGTTTCTCCGTCTCTTACCCGTACCGTAGTGGAGGCGATCCTTCGGCTGATTACCGGAAGACCCTCGAGGCCCGCTCCAACCACGTTACTTACTTCCGGGCTCATGGTAAGGGTGATGTACCCGTCACCTCCCACGCGGGGAGAAACCTCGAAAATCACACCGGAGGTAATGGTTTCAAGGCTCGTAGTTGGGAAAGCCGGGGTACCGGTGGTGATGGCGATGTACTCATCACGGGTGACCCGTATCTCTCCGGTTTCCCCATCGAGCACCACCAACCGGGGGTTCGAGCGTATGCGGGCTTTTCCCTCCCTCTGCAGCAGGCTCAATGAAGCGGTGATGCGCTCTAACCGCTGGAAGATACCGCCGATGCTCGCCAATTCGCCGAAGCGGAGAGAGTAGGAGCCCGAATCGACGCCTCCCCATTCTATCCCCAGGGCTTCGGCTTCCTCCCCGGAGATTTCCGTTACCACTGTTTCCAGCATCACCTGCGCGCGCGGCGTATCGATCACTCCCAAAACTTCCTTGATAGAAGTGATGATCTCATCCGTCCCGGTAATGGTTACGAAGTTGCGGTTGGGGACCGCTTTCACGTACTGGAGGTAATAATCGGGCAGTATCTGCAAAACTTCCTGGGACTGGAGATCGTTGAGCTGGACCCTTTCCGTGCGGGCCATGCTGGGAAAAGCCGGGCTGTCTACAGTCCCTGCGCTAACCAGGATATAGCCCTCCATCTCCTGGTAAATAAATCCACCCGGGATAAGGACCATCTCGAGCGCTTTCTCGAGTGTAACGTCTGTAAACTCGACCGTCACCCAGCCGGAAACGGTATCGTCCATGAGAATTGTAACCCCAGCCTGCAGGGCGATATCCTGGAGGGCTTCACGCAGGTCCGTGTCGAAGAAGAAATTGCTGATGAGCGGTGTTTCATCAAAATCCCAGTCTTCTTCAAAATCATTGTATTCTTCAAAATCGTCAAAACTGACATCGGTATAACTTTCACTGAGCTCTTTGCTTGTTTCAGATTCTGTTTCCGTTTTTTTCTGATCAGATTGATCAGGTTGTGCATTAGTA
>SKXZ01000064.1 GCA_007128145.1 Candidatus Nitricultor lacus
AGGGTATATCGCAGAGAAATGGGAAGATATGCGGCGCAAAGAATCATCCAAAGAACAACAGAACCTACATTGATCCCTGTAAAAGTTGTCTTCCCTACTCAATTAATCAAAAGAGGTACCACCACACATTCCGCAATTATCAATACAATCGAATACAGATAAAAAAAACGCCCTGCAACTCTTTATTTTATGAATACTTTTTTATTTTCTACCCGAAAAGTTGACACTGATCAACTGCCTCTTTAATATGTATATGATTCCTAGGATTACACAAATACCTTCAGAACCTATTTCCTAACCGGAATCACTTAGCCACTGAGTGGCATTTTAAGGTTAACCAGGCGATCCATATTCCATATGTCCACCAAACATCAAGAGTTTCATAAAAAGGTGCTTATGGAGCTACATAGATTCAGGAACACGGAAAATATAGGATCTATAAGCTTTCTCCGCATTCCTGCATGAACGCACATATGCACCAACATACTAATTACTGAGGAGGTTGAACATGAAAGGTACCTATGTAGTCATTTTGGCCCTTGTTGTATTGCTCTCCATGTCGCTTTCTTCTTTTGCGGCAGATGAGACGCCCAAGTATATTATGGGTATCGACGGTGATTATCCGCCCTTCACTTTCATTGACGCGGACGGTACCCCCGCCGGTTTTGACGTTGATTCCATTCACTGGATCGCAGAAGAAATGGGCTTTGAAGTGGAAATCGTCCCTTTTGCCTGGGATGGTATTATTCCCAACCTATTAGCCAAGAACATGGATTTTATTTATTCTGGAATGAGTATCACAGAAGAACGGGCTCAGATGGTGAATTTTACCGAACCTTACTGGGTAATCAATCAAGCAGTCGCCGCTCGGGAAGGCGAAGGAAAAACACTTGAAGGTTTCCTTGCGGGCGAATATACCGTAGGCACACAAAGAGGCTGTACCGCTGCCATGTGGGTTGAGGATAACCTGGTACAGGAGGGAATCGTTCCCCGTGAAAACTTTATGCTCTATGATAACTTTCCAATCGCGGCTACTGATCTTATAGCCGGCCGCATAGAAACAGCAATTATGGATGAACCGGCGGTACTTATGGCTATTGAAGGCCAGCCACTGGAAATGATCGGAACCATATCGACCGGTGAAGGATACGGAATTGCCGTGCGAAAGGAAGATACCGAGCTTTTGAATATGCTCAACGAAGGTCTCGAGCGCTTGAAAAATTCTCCTTACTGGGAAGAGCTCAAAGAAAAATGGGATATGTAAAACCTACCGTGCTATACTGATTTTTCCGAAAGATGGAGCAAGGAACTAAAAACCCTTGCTCCATCTTTTTCTTCGAGATGAATAAAAAATCACGAGGATTCAACAATCTTGTAACAGGTGAAAGAGAATGCTGCGTGGGTTCAACGCTGTTTATGATTCCTTACCATATATACTCTCCGGTATCCCCATAACACTGGGGTTAGTGGCTTTATCCATAGCTCTTGGGCTCGCCATTGGAGTACCCATGGCAATTGGACAAACATATGGCAATAAAGAAACCGGGCGATTGATTTCCCTGTATGTCTGGCTCTTCAGGGGTTTGCCTAACTTGGTACTGCTTTTTCTCTTCTTTTTTGGTGTATTTCCTATGCTGGGTATCCGCCTCTCTCCTTTTGTTGTCGCAGCTATTGCCTTGGGTTTGCGCAGCGCGGCGTATCAAACCGAGATTTTCCGTGGCGCCTTTCTTTCCCTGGGAGAAGGACAAATGCTTGCAGCCCGCTCATTGGGAATGAGCAAAAGAAAGGCCATTTGGAACATTATGTTTCCACAGGCTATACGGGTGGCTCTTCCTGGTTGGTCTAACGAGTACCCGATTCTTCTTACAGATTCATCTGTCGCTTATGCGATAGGAGTGATGGAAATCCTGACAAGGGGAAACCAGATGGTGACCCGTACGTACCAGCCAATGCCTATCTATTTTACTTGCGCCTTGATTTTTATTTTACTTAACTTCGGTGGGATCCGGCTCATTCATATGATAGAGAATCTTATCCGTATTCCCGGCTTCGGGAGAGAAGAACAATGAACAATACACCGGTTCTCAAGGTCCAAGATATTCATAAGTCTTTCGGAAACGTGGAAGTGCTGCGGGGGGTTTCTTTCGAGGTTGAGAAAGGAGAAACCAAGGTCTTTATTGGACCCTCAGGTACCGGAAAAAGTACCCTTCTCAAGTGCATCAATCAATTGACCATACCTGACCGGGGAAATGTCTGGCTCAATGGTAGGGAAATTGTTCACTCCCACGTCAAAATCAATCTTTATCGCCAACAGATGGGAATGGTCTTTCAAAATTTCTTCCTCTTTGATCATCTCACTGCTGTTCGAAACGTGGAAATTTCCCTCATTAAAGTCAAACGGATGAACCGAAAAGAAGCCCGGGAAAAAGCCATGGAGGAACTCAGCCGTGTCGGCATGGCGGATAAAGCCAATTCTTACCCAGCGGAACTCTCCGGAGGACAAGCCCAACGACTTTCCATAGCCCGGGCTCTCGCAATGGACCCGGAAGTGATGCTCTTCGATGAACCAACTTCTTCTCTCGATCCAGAGCTCACTGGGGAGGTTCTGGACGTAATGCGGAAGCTTGCGAGAGGCGGAATGACCATGGTCGTAGTGACTCATGAAATGGGTTTTGCAAGGTGGGCGGCAAATGAAATATTTTTCATGGACGAAGGGGTAATTCTGGAAAGTGGTCCACCTGCTGAGATGTTTACCCGCCCACGTTTTGAACGAACCCGCAGATTCATCAGCAGGATGACCGAATTGTATGCTGAGGAACAGTCTGATGGATAGCCTGCTGTTTATCCAAAACAACCTGCTATCAGCTCTCTGGGAAGGATGGGGGAAAACACTCAGGCTTATATTTATGTCTGTTCCCTTTGGCCTCATCGTCGGCATATTCATAGCCACGGGCCGGGTATACGGAAACTCGCCGCTCATGTTCATATGCCGAATGTATGTCTTGTTTTTCAAGGGAACCCCACTCCTTCTTCTCCTTTTTATGATCTATTTCGGACTTCCTCCCCTGGGAATTTCCTTTACCCCTTTTACCGCCTCTGTGTTAGGTTTCATTCTCTGCATGGGTGCTTATAGCTCGGAATATATCCGAGGAGCCATCCAGTCAGTGAAAACTGGACAGGTCATTGCCGCGCAGGCATTAGGTATGACCCGATGGCAAAGTGTTTTTTCTATAGTCCTTCCCCAAGCCTTTTGCCGGGCACTTCCCGGTGTGGGAAACGAAATAATATACCTTATAAAATATACTTCGCTCGCTCACATTATTGCCTATATTGAAGTAACAGGGGCGGGTAAAATCGTTGCGGCACGTTTTTTTCGCTTTACAGAGACTTTTGTCGTGGTTGGAATAATCTACTTGATCATGGTCTCGGTAGCAACAAAACTCCTCAAAATCCTGGAAAAACGTCTCTCGTTTCCGGGCATGTAGTATATAGAGAGGTGGCAATTTGGACATAATTGAGCTCACACATGTGATGTATCCTTCCATACCTCTTTGGCCAAAAGAGCCATCTCTTGAAATAACCACTCTTGCCACAATAAAAAAAGATAAGTACCTCTTGAAGAAAATATCTTTCAATGAACACCATGGCACCCATTTCGGAG
>SKXZ01000129.1 GCA_007128145.1 Candidatus Nitricultor lacus
AAATCCGGTGTGGTCCCGCCACTGTGAGAAGGGACGAAAGGCTCACACAACGCCACTGGGAAACCGGGAAGGCGAGCCGAGTAGGTCTGTACCTTCGAGCCAGGAGACCGGCCTGGAAAAATCCATGCTCTTCTGCGGAAGACAGGAGGTGGTTTTTTGTTTCCCCTGAAGAACGGGCTCCTCAAAGTTATTTTGTCACACCTGATCCATGATACCTCCAGGATGCGCCGATAATGAGAGTCTTCCTCTTCCTTTTATTGTGTGTGATTGTCATTTTGGTTCCACGTTATTCTGTTCTGGCTGGCAATAAAAACTCTTCAGGAAAAGCCCTCCTTTTAAACGCCTTTGGGACAAGCCACCCACAAGCCCGGGTGGCAATCGAATGCTCGTATGAGACAGCCCGTAAAACATTCCCTGGTATCGAGGTACGCCTGGCGTTCAGTTCCCGTGAAATACGGCGGATTCTAACACAAAAATATCATGAGAGAATTGACAGCCCGATAATGGCCCTGACCCGTCTTGCCGATGATGGATACCGGGAGGTGGCAGTTCAACCTCTTCATGTTTTACCGGGAATCGAATTCCACGAGTTGGTGCACACAGTAGCAGGTTTCAGATCCATGCGGGATAATCACGATCAGCCGGTGTTTTCACATCTTACGATCGGCAAACCACTGCTTACTTCTGAAAAAGACTTCCGCCTGGTAGCCCAATCTCTGAGGAAAGACATAGCAGCATACGCAGGAAACAAAGAGAGCGCCCTCGTCCTCATGGGACATGGCTCACACCATGCCAGTAACGCTGCCTACTCGATGCTCAATGCCATACTACAGGATGAATACGGCAAAAACGTTTGTGTAGGGACTATCGGGAAATATCCAACAATAAGCGACCTCATGCCAACCCTCAAACAGGCAGGGACCCGGAAAATAACGCTCATGCCCTTCATGCTGGTTGCCGGTGATCATGCACGAAATGATATGGCCGGCGATGGTGAGGATTCATGGAAATCAATCCTTGTACAACATGGTTTCGAAGTACACAGCGTTATAAAGGGCCTCGGTGAAAATGAAGGCATCATCTCGATATACATCGAACACGCCCGTCACGCATTCAATGCAATGGGACAGAAGGAATGTACATGGAAATAAAAAAAGGACAAATCATCGAAAAAGAAAGTCGGACCTTGATTGCCCATGTCTTAGACTATTATGCAGTTCCTTCTTATGGCCGTTTTCTGGTGGAACGCGCTGTTCATGCCACAGCTGATTTTTCTTTGGCTACACTTTTTTGTATCAGTGCGAATTTCGTAGAACACGCTCTCGATAGTTTATCCCGCCCTGTCAGGCTGTATTGCGATGTCGAAATGGTAAAAAGTGGCTTGTCTCCGGCACTGTTGAAAACAATTGATGTGAGACCGGAGGCTTTGGTACATCAACCGGAGTGTTTTACGCTGGCGGCAAGAAACCACCTTACTCGTTCAGAAGCCGCAGTTGATCTTGCTGTTTCAGAAGGATTCCGCGTCTTCGTTTTCGGAAATACACCAACTGGTGTAGAAAGGCTCATCGCGCATATCCGGAAAGGCTACGAGGTCGAATGGGTCATTGCTGTCCCGGTGGGTTTTGTGAAAGCCGCGCAAGTCAAGAACGAAATTTTTTCTCTTCCTGTATCTTCCGTCATCATGCGAGGACCTCGAGGTGGCAGTCCAATAGCGGCTTCACTGGTAAATGGCTTAATGGAAGAGAAACTCAAGAATACCAAGACAAACCGGGAATCCACTCTATAAATATGTCTGAACAAAAACAGGTTTGCCCCAATGTCGACAAAACAGATTGCAGGAATACCTTACGTAGCGGATTCACAACTGGAACGTGTGTGGCGGCAGCTTCCAAGGCAGCGCTTATGTTCTGGTTGGGAGATCTCCCAAGAGCTGTTGAAACTACCCTTCCGACTGGTGAAAAACTCTCCATTCCCATCTTTGCTTTAGAAAAAAATCCAGAACAAGCAAGCGCATTCGTGATAAAAGATGCAGGCGATGACCCGGACGTAACCGATGGTCTACTCATCGGAACCCGCTTGACATTTCAACCGGGCAGAGGACAGATAACCATCCAGGGAGGAGAAGGTGTAGGACAAGTGACCCGTCCAGGTTTGCTTGTTAAGGTGGGTGAGTGGGCTATCAACCCGGTTCCCCGCCGGCAAATTGAGGAAAACGTGCGGGAGGTGCTGCCTGAAGGTTGGGACGTGACGGTAGAAGTGGTCGTTCCCGAGGGAAAAGAGGCAGCCCGCCACACTTTCAATACCCGGCTGGGTATCGAAGGAGGAATATCCATTTTGGGAACCACCGGCCGGGTTAAACCCATGTCTGTTGAAGCTTACCGGGAAACAATAGCCTGTTCAATCAGGCAAGCCAAAGCCATGGGGGAGGACCCCGTTGTTCTCGTTCCGGGTAATTACGGTGAACAGATGGCTCTCGCCTGTGGTTTCCCAAAAAGTTCGCTCGTCAGAATATCCGGTTACGTGGGGTTTGCACTGGATGAGTGTGCCCGGGGGAAAGTCCCCCGCGTGCTCATGCTCGGCCAGGTAGGAAAAATGGTCAAGGTGGCCGGAGGGAATTTCAATACCCATCAGGAGGCATCTGATGCACGGCGTGAAATCCTGTTCGCCCACCTGGTTCGCTTTCGCCTGCCCAGAAAATACTGGGACGCCGTCTGGCAGGCCTCATCAAGTGAAGAGGCAGCTCATCTCGTCAGACAATGGAATTTGCAAAAAAAATTCTGGGACTACCTGGCGGGGGTGATATCAAAACGGGTCAGTGAACGTACCCGAGGAGCGGTTCGGGCAAACAGCATGATTTTTTCTCTCAAAAATGGAATATTGGGAAGTGACGGAACATGGGGCGGTTGACAATCGTTAGTGCGGGACCGGGAACACCTGTTTATCGTTTACCGGAAGCCGAGGCGGCAATCCGCCAATCCGATGTGGTGTTGGGAAGGCCCTCGTTGCTTGATACCATTGATCACCCCTACCGCCTCCCCCTTACCGGATCGCTTCAGGATATGATCCAGACAGTGAATGATGCACGAGAGAAGCACCCCCGGACCACACTCCTTCTTTCAGGTGATGCCACTTTCCTGAGCCTCACCAAGCACCTTGCTTTGGACGAGGAAACAGAAGTGGTTCCCGGTATCAGTAGTTTTCAATATTTCGCCACCCGGCTCCGGATTTGCTGGGACCAGGCTGCCCTGGTTTCTCTGCATGGACATACTGATGCCTCAAAACTTCTTAACCTCCTGGAAACCGGTCAAGGTGGATTTATCTTTCCCGGAGGTTACTGGAACCTTACTCGAACCCTGGAGTTTGTCTCCTCATACAACCAAAAACTGCAGGGCGCCATCGGAATCGACCTCTCCTTGCCTGGTGAAATCATACTCAAGGGCTCAATCAATGAACTGATCAAAACCATTCCCCCTCAACAGGGATTGTCCATTATTTACCTGTATCCCGGGCAAATCAATGGTTCGAGATATCTGAAAGACGGAGAATTCATTCGAACCAACTCGCCTTTGAGTAAAGAGGAAACCCGTATGATTGTTGCCGGGGTAATGAGGCTCGCACCCGGTCTCCAGGTGCTCGAAATCGGGGCTGGGAGCG
>SKXZ01000128.1 GCA_007128145.1 Candidatus Nitricultor lacus
AAAATATCAGCTTCGGTTTGAAAAGATGCTTGCCGATATATCCAATATTTTTGCAAATCAGCCTTCAGAACAATTTGAGCAAAATATTAACCATGCCCTGGAACAAATCGGCGAGTTCTTTCAGATTGACCGCAGTTATGTGTTTCAGTTTTCTGATGATGGAAAGCAAATGAACAACACGTATGAATGGTGTGCAGAAGGCATTGAAGCAGAAATGGATAGGGTACAAGGCGTACCGGTAGATACGTTCCCCTGGTTGGCAGGGCAGATCCGAAAGAAAAAACATGTAAATATACCGGATGTGGACAGCCTTCCACCCGAGGCAGAAGCAGAAAAGAAAGAATTTAAGTCCCAGGGCATACGCTCTCTTTTATCCATACCATTGATGAAAAGTGGCATAGTTTTTGGCTTCCTTGGCCTTGATGCGGTGAAAGTGAAAAAAGTATGGACAGAAAATCATGTCATGCTTTTAACCGTTGTGGCAGAATTGATAGCAAATGCCTATACAAGAAGCCTGGCAGAAGAAAAGGTGCGCTATCAGAGTTTTCACGACGGCCTCACCGGCCTTTATAACCGGGTTTACCTGGAAAAGGAAATGGAGAGGCTGGATACTGAAAGGCAGTTGCCGATTAGTATCATCATGGCTGATCTAAACGGCCTCAAGCTGGCTAACGATACTTTCGGACACGAAGTAGGAGACGAAATGTTAAAGCAAACAGCCAAAATATTAAGAAACTCCTGTCGCAGGGAAGATATTATTGCCCGCTGGGGAGGAGATGAATTTGTCATCTTCCTGCCGCAAACCACAGAAGAAGACGCCAAAGCCATATGCCAAAGAATAGATGAGAAATGCCAAGAAACTTATGTTAAAGACATGCCCCTTTCTCTGGCCTTGGGATTTGCAATCAAGCACAGCACAAACAAGGACCTGGCAGAGATACTAAAAGAGGCTGAAGAGAATATGTATAAACATAAGCGTGCAGAAGGTCAGCAGGTAAAAAGTGCTGGTCTAAAAACAATGCTTAAAAATTAGAAGCAAAAAGTTTTGAGACAGAAGCTCATTACTCAATCATGCAGAATGTAGCTCATAGCATTGGTAAGAAAATAGGTATTTATCCATCAGAGTTAAGCAAGTTGAAAATATTGATTACTCTGCACGATATAGTGTTTCCACCAGCACACAGTAACCGAAAGCTACCGGTATTGCCTGACCACCAACTGCCGAATATAATGGCCATGAGAACACACTGGGAGGAAAAAAAGACCCCGGATCACCGATCTCCCAACCAAACGAGCCGGGATCTTGTCGCAAAAACAATGATCATTGTATCAGAATATCAACACCAATGGACTGAGCGAACGCAGCCGTTTGTTTTGACGGGGACGGAACCATCGGATGCCCCATCTGCCTGGGTGACCTGAAGCCCAACCACCGGCGTGACCTTGATCCTTATGCTGAGCAATTTGGCTGGTTGGATGAGCTTTTTTCTCCAACCATATGGGACCGGGTTCGCTACACAGAAGATGGGACGCAGTTTGGAGAAGGTCTTATCTGGGCTGTGGGTTTGGATGCGGAACTCGTCGGTGTATATTACAACAAGGATATTTTTGAAGAACTGAACTTGGGCATTCCCGAAAGTGTGACCGAACTCGAGGAGACGATGCAACTGATAAAAGAAGGTGGATATACTCCAATTTCTGTGGGGATTCTTGATGACTGGCAGTTTTTCCACCTCTATGGAGCGCTCCAGCATGCTGCTCTGGCACAACAAATGGGAGCGGACACAGCCCAGGAGTATCTCGATGATATCGTAGTTCGATCCAAAGCCGACAGGAGCTGGTTGGAAGCAGGCAATGTCGAATCCGCGCGCATACTGCAAAATTGGGTAGAGAACGGGTACCTGGTGGATGGTTTCACAGCACGGGGGGGCGATGACGCAATCAGTGTATTTTTAGCCTGCGCTTCAGCTCTCTTTATTCAGGGGAGTTGGTATTCATCAAGCATTGCCGAAGCTGATTTTGAGTCAGGATTTTTCCCATTTCCACCCATGGAAAGTGGCGGAACATTTCGCGTCCCCGGTGAAAATCAAAGCTGAAACTGACCGTACCATGGCATTGCCTGGAGCAGATTATGTTCTCATTTCTGTTGCACAAAACCGATGGGATCTCCGGGAAAAGGATTTCTACATTCCCATTTCGTATGGATTCAAGCATGTGTACGGGGAAAACGGCGGTCCGGGAGCCGCTTTTCATACCTTGCGGAGTCTTCATCTCATTATGGGAAAAAGGCTTATAATGAAAATAAAGTTCCAATAATGTATTAAGGTGGTGTGATAATGGACAGAAAAGCTTTTATCGAAAAACTGGTAGGCCATATAAAGCAGTGGGAGAATGAAATTGACAAGCTTGAAACTAAAGCGCAGGAGGCGGAAGCAGAGTTAA
Organism: Candidatus Nitricultor lacus; assembly: GCA_007128145.1. Classification (GTDB taxonomy): domain Bacteria; phylum Atribacterota; class Atribacteria; order Atribacterales; family Atribacteraceae; genus Nitricultor; species Nitricultor lacus. Next base: position 2,443 of record SKXZ01000128.1, read on the forward strand.
AAGTGGAATATGGCAGGCAGATTGAAGAACTGCGTAGCCAGAAAAAAGCAATGGAGGAGAAATTGGAAAAGCTCGAGCAGGCGGGTGATGCAGCCTGGCAAGAATTAAAAGGAAGCCTTGAAACAGCATTAAACAATATGGATAATGCTTTACGTTCTGCTTTGGAAAAATTTAAATAAGTGGGAAAGTTTTGTTGTAGCAATTCATAGGCAGCGTATGAGGCGTGGTGGTGAAAGTAGAGGTGTGGACAACGAAGGGAGATAAAGATGCCGGAATTCAGCAATCCATTCACAATATTACAAAACGACCGCAAACTTACTCGTGGAGAACTTGTTCGGGCGGTACGATTTATGATCGCCGCCGAATACGAAGCCATACAACTTTACCAGCAGACAGCTGAAAGTATCGATAACGAGCTGGCCAAGGAGGTACTCATCGATATCGCGAACGAGGAAAAAGAACATGCAGGAGAATTTCTCCGTTTATTACGAGAATTGGATTCCGAAGAGATGAAGTTTTACGAGAATGGCTCCAAGGAAGTTGAGGATATGATTGAGAGAGGATCATCATGAAAGAGAAAAAGTAAAAATTAACGACAGCTTTTGGAATCCCCGTACCTGATAGTCAAAACAGCCTTACAGCCGGTGAGCGGGGGCCAGTGCTCATGCAGGATGTTCATTTGTTGGAGAAGCTCGCTCATATTGACCGTGAACGCATTCCGGAACAGGTGGGGCAAAGCACGTATAGTGCGATGTTTTGCTGGAATGGAGATATTTGAGAGGGGGAAAGCTAGCCCAACTTCCGCACCTAACCCTGGTTTTCCCATGGTTGAGGGAAAGCTATCTTGGGGGTGTAGACTGATAAACTTGCTTTGATCTTCGTGAAAATACTTATCCGAATTTTCCTCAGTCTACTTCAATTAACTCAATTTTCTCTCGTTTGAGACTCATCTGGAAATCCTGGGGGAATGGCTTATCCATAATTAATTTGTCCAGGATTCCCAATGGGCTGATCCTGGCAAGAGCAACTTTTCCAAGCTTCGATCTGTCGGCGATACCGATCACTTTTTGAGAAGATGATGCTTTAGCTAATTTTAATGGAATTTGGTGGGGATCGCCATCCGAAATCCCAAAGCCTGGTTGTAGTGCATCAATTCCCATAAAATATTTATGTGCTCGAATGTGTTTAAATGATTCAACCGTGTCATGTCC
>SKXZ01000066.1 GCA_007128145.1 Candidatus Nitricultor lacus
ACCCCCGTTTCATTAAAAATACTCCAGGTAAACAGTCTTTTTTCTCTTTTTCAGTTCTTCGGCCACCTCTTCAAGAACACGGGCTTTTAAGGAAAGTTCTCCAGAAAGTTTAGGATTCTGGTGTGCGGGATTTATGGCACGACCGGCAATAATGCTGATTTCATCAGCTTCAAGCATCAGGCTTAAAAGCATACTGGCGCCATCGTTTTTATAACGCACATCTTCCAGGTCTACGTTCGCTCGCAATCTCCGAAGCACCGAAGCAAGTGTTAAGATCCCTTCAGTTAAAAGATCAACGCCTTCCAATGTCCCCATTGGTGGCATGTCTTCCCGTATGGAATTGAGATCCACTTCGATTTTTTTTCCAAGCACCCGGGAAAGAATATTACCGGTTGTACCTCCGCATGTGACGCGGATTCCTTTGAAATCCATAAATTTACGAACTACTTCTTCATCTCTTTTCGCATTTTCAGGTGGACCTGCCCAAACCACCAATCGCTGGGGTTTCCGTATTCTGGCAATGAGGCATGTGGCGTCATCACCAATCTCTCCCTTATAAAGGCTCCTGGTGGTCTCTATAAGCTTGCGCGAGAGAGTAGAAGCATCAATATGATCATTAATGGTGCTTTCAAGAAAAGAGGATATTTTTTCCAACCGCCACCCGAGGTTCCAAACACCCCCAATTCCAGCATGTACCACTCCATCCGAGAGAGCTACAAGCCAGTCACCTTTTTGCAGCTTCAGGTTTGATTCCTTGATGGTCCTGTTGCTTATCTTTCTTTCCTTCCTCTCTATATGCATGATTCTTCCACTGCGAACCCATAATATCGGAGGGTTGTCGAATTCGGCAATATATGTTTCCCCACCGGGGAATATCTGGATAGCTGAAAAGGTGCTGTAAGCTATCTTTCGTACCTTGCATACTGGAAGAGTTTCCGCCAGGGTTTCTACTACTTCATCCAGCCTGCAGTTTTTCTGCAGCATGGATACGATTATTCGAGTGGTAAGGGTGGCAAGTATATTGGCTTTCACTCCACTTCCCAAACCATCAGATAAGGCAATAACCGTAGACCTTCCATTTTTTTCTACGCCTACACTATCACCGCATAACTCTTCGCCTGCTTTGGATAATTGTGAATAATCTACTTCAACAAACAGGTCATTCATTCTTCAACCACTTCTCCCCGGAGAATCTTGCCCAATTTGCTTAACAAGGACTTGGTTTCAGCCGTCGTTTCCCCAAGTAAGCTCGCAATCTCCTGGGCAACCATCATCTGGTTGGCAACAACCTGTTGCGCATTCCGTAATGTCTTTTCCCTAATCTCTTCCAAATTTTTTTCCTGCACTCGCTGCTGAGTAAGATCAACGAAAATTCCCATTAAAAGTCTTGATTTCTCGAGATAAAAGACAGAAAGATTCATCACAAGGCCTTCGTAAGCACTGTATCGAACTTCGCGAGTTATAGCTTTTTTTGTTCTAAATACCTCAATGAACGGCGAAGGGTCGATGTATTCATCGATATTCTTGCCTACCACCATTTGTCCTTTTAAAGAAAGCATATTCCGCAGGGCCGGATTCAGGTCCACAATTCTCATGTTCTCATCCACCAGCATAATACCATTCGGTGTAACTGCTATGAGAAAACTTGAAAAAGATTCAGCACGTGCCCTCATATAGGGTATACACATCTCAGCTTCAGCCAGACCCTGGAAAACAGCTACAGCTTTATCACGGCAAGTATCATATCCACACGCCCCGCAGTTTAATTCATCTTTTTGGGTAAATTTCCCGGTGTAAGAGAGGATTTGTTTCAATTCTTCCTCGTTTGGCTGGGGAAGAGGAATTGAACGTATCTCGAAATCACGGCGAAAATCGGGAAGATCGAGTGTATCCTTTTTTTCTTCTACTACAAGATTGTTTTCAGCGTATTCTATTATTCTCTGACGTCTTTCATAGAGGGATATATCCGAACCCAGCAAAGGACCATCAATACACCCTCCCTCACATGACATGAGTTCCAACATTTTAAAGCCTGTCTTTTCCCTCTCAAAGTCATCGAGAAAATTCTTACATCTATCAATTCCAGTTATCACAGCGAATTCACGAGAGAGAAGCTCCTTATCAAGCGAAGCGGCTTTCATCAAACCACCCTCAACTGGAAATGCCCTTGCCCATTGAATAGATGAGACATCAGCGGGTTCGGGAGCCAGGGAAGAAACAACAATGTTTTCCCTACTGAACCATTCTCGTATTTCGTCGAAGGTCAACACCGCGTCGACTTCGCCAGCCACTTCTTCTTCAATTCGTTCACTTTTCTTTGCGATGCAAGGTCCAATAAACGCAACCTTAACGTGTTTTCCCCCCCATTCTTTACGGATCATTCTTGCATGGCCTATCATGGGCGAAACCACGGAAGCAAGATATGGAAGCAGGTGGGGATAATACGTGTAGATAAGCGAATTTACTGCTGGGCACGAGCTTGTAATCACCCCTTTTTTGCCTTCTTCCAGGATTTTCAAGTGTTCCCTAGCAACCCAATGAGCAGCTTCAGCAGTTTCTCTGACCGAAGCGAAACCCAGCTTTTTCAAAGCGGCAACAATTTGTCCCGGCTGGACATCAGGGAAACCCGCTACAAATGAAGGGGCAAGGCTTGCTATAACAAGCTCATCGTTACGGAGAAATTCCTGAACATCATCCACTTCACTATGTATTTTTTTAGCTCCCTGGGGGCATACCAAGGTACATTTGCCATCCTTTATGCACCGCTCATCGACTATCTCAGCGTGGCCCATACTCAGTCTGATAGCCTTAACCGGGCAATGACGAATACATTTATAACAATCCCGGCAACTTGTTTTTTCTGTAGTAATTATGCCCACAAATTACTCCTTCCGCACTTTCCGGAGAACATTTTTTTTAAAAACATCCATGAAGTTATCAGGAGAAACTCCGGTAATAATTTCTCCATCAATATTCAATGTTACGCCTTCCTCACTGCACTTTCCCAGGCAAAATGTTCCTTTTAAATTCACTCTGTCTCGCATCCCGGTTTCAGCGATGGTTTCTTCACACAATCTGATCAATTCATAAGCGCCTTTCAAATGGCAGGAACTCCCAACACACACAGAAACAGTAACCAATACCTTTCTCCTCTCCATCATATATGAACCATTTAATGTACAGATTGTTTGCTTATATCTGCAATACCCAAACTTCAAGGGATGAAGGCAGGGTGTCGCTTTCCACTTCGAAATCCGCTTTGCCAAGGTGTTGAACCTGAGAAAACAGTGCAAGAAAAGGTTCCACCTTGTGAAGCTCAAAGGAAAGTCGCTCATCAAAATAATGCATGGGAACCACTATTTTTGGTTGAAATGTATCAATTATCTTTTTTGCTTCATGAATAGGTAAGGTAAAAATTTCGCCCACCGGCACAAACAAAATGTCGACTTCTTCCCCCCATCTCTTTATATCATCCTCGGGAGGAAGGGCACCTAAGTCACCGCAATGAATCAGTACAAGGCCATCCGCTTCCAGCCTGAAAACTGTATTTTTTCCCCGCTTTTTCCCTTGACGGTCATCATGAAAGGTGGAAAATCCTTTTATCATCATTGAATCGAACTTGTATTCC
>SKXZ01000079.1 GCA_007128145.1 Candidatus Nitricultor lacus
AACCCCCAAGAAACCGAAAATCTTCCCTCAAGTCACAAAAACCCGGCAGGGTTTTTCCCTGCCGGGTATTGTTGTCGCAAAATCCCGAATCAGTACTCGGGAGTGGGAGGCATGGGCGGTGTTTTTTCCTTTTCAGGAATTTCTGTCACCACACCTTCCGTAGTCAGCATGATAGCAGCCACACTGGCTGCGTTCTGCAAAGCTGCCCGGGTGACCTTGGTGGGGTCGATAATCCCGGCCTGGAACATGTCCACGAACTCGCCGGTCAAGGCATTGAACCCTTCTACCGTGCTCCCTGATTTCTTCAGCCGCTCCACGATCACCGAGCCTTCTTCCCCGGCATTTTCGGCAATCAATTTGGCCGGTTCTTCCAGGGCTTTGCGTACGATAAGAGATCCAACTTTCTCATCGCCTTCCAGTGTCATGGCGTCAATGGCAGCTATGGCGTTAATGAGGGAAAGCCCTCCACCAGCGACGACTCCTTCTTCTACCGCCGCGCGGGTTGCATGGAGAGCGTCTTCCACGCGGGCTTTCTTTTCTTTCATTTCCGCTTCGGTCGCAGCACCCACGCGAATAACGGCCACGCCACCGGCGATTTTCGCCAACCGTTCCTGGAGTTTCTCCCGGTCGTAATCAGAAGTGGTGTCTTCAATCTGCCGCTTGATCTGGTTCATACGGGCGACGATGTCGTCCTTGGAGCCTTTTCCTTCCACAATGGTGGTGTTTTCCTTGTCAATGACCACCTTGCTCGCTTCACCCAAATCATCGACAGTCAGATTTTCGAGCTTGATGCCCAGGTCTTCGGAGATGAACCGGCCGGCGGTCATGATGGCGATATCTTCAAGCATCGCCTTACGGCGGTCACCGAAACCGGGTGCCTTAACGGCGGCGGCGTTGATGACACCTTTGAGCTTGTTGACCACCAATGTAGCCAGGGCCTCCCCCTCCACGTCTTCAGAAATGATGAGCAGAGGACGACCTTTCTGCACTACCTTCTCGAGAACCGGCAACAGGTCTTTGATGGCGGATATCTTCTTTTCAAAGATCAGGATATAGGGGTTTTCCAAAACCACTTCCATCCGCTCGGAATCCGTCACAAAATACGGCGAGAGATAACCGCGGTCAAACTGCAGACCTTCCACCACTTCCAGGGTGGTTTCCAGGCCCTTTGCTTCTTCAACCGTGATCACACCGTCTTTGCCCACTTTTTCCATGGCATCGGCGATAATCTCTCCAATGGATTCATCGTTATTGGCGGCAATCGCGCCAACCTGGGCGATCTCTTTGCGGTCACTCACCTCGCGGCTCATTTCGCGCAATTTCTGCACTACAGCTTCAACAGCCTTGTCAATACCCCGTTTCAAGATCATGGGGTTGGATCCGGCAGCCAGGTTGCGCAGGCCTTCACGGTAAATACTTTCAGCGAGCACAGTCGCTGTAGTGGTTCCGTCTCCCGCTATATCACTGGTCTTGGAAGCTACTTCCTTTACCAGCTGAGCGCCGACATTTTCATTAGGATCGGTCAGCTCGATTTCTTTTGCTACTGTCACACCATCCTTGGTGATGGTAGGAGAACCGAATTTCTTCTCTATAACAACGTTTCTTCCCTTCGGCCCCAGGGTAATCTTCACCGCGTCGGCCAGGGTTTTCACACCCCGGAGGATGGACTGTCGTGCTTCTTCTTCAAAAAGTATCTGCTTTGCCATTCCCGTAAACCCCCTTTCTCCTAATCTTCAATGATACCCAGAATGTCGTCTTCCCGCATTATCAGGTATTCGACTTCGTCAATCTTCACTTCCGTCCCGGCATACTTACCAAATAAAACCTTGTTTCCCTTCGCCACTTCCAAGGGTCTACGGTTTCCGTTTTCCTCGACCTTGCCGGACCCGACAGCGATGATCTCACCCTTTTGCGGTTTTTCTTTCGCTGTGTCAGGGATAATAATACCGCCTTTTTTGGTTTCTTCTTCTTCAAGGCGCTTTACTAAAATGCGATCTCCCAACGGTTTGATGTTCACAGCGTGTTCACCCCTTTCTGCTAGTTTTTGTCAATCCAGAAAGTATTGTACACGCTTTCCTGCTTTTTTCAAGTAGGGTAAAGTTAATCAAGGTCACTAATATGCCATTTTGGCAAATATACGGGGAAAGTATTTGCATATATGACAACACACCATATTTGCCCCTGTCAAATTAACATATGTATCAGAAAGGCAAAAAGTTTCACGGTGTAAAAAGCTCATTTTCCATGTCGAATTGTTTAATCTTGCGATACAGGGTACGCAGTCCGATATCAAGCATTTTAGCAGTCTTACTTTTATTATACCGGTTTGCTTTCAATGTTTCCCAAATAAGTACCCGTTCAGCTTCCTCGAGTGTCATGCCCACCCGGATAGGAACGGCATCCCCCTTCGATACCCGCCCATGGATATGATCGGGTATATCATCCGGCGTGATAATGCTTCCCTGGGAGAGAAGGAGCATTCCTTCTATGGTGTTGCGAAGCTCGGTGACATTGCCCGGCCAGTCATATTCGACCAGTTCTTTCAAGGCCTCCTTACTGATGCGGGCGACGGGATTGCCGGTTTCCTCCGCCATTTCCTTCAGGAAACAGTCAATGAGAAAGGGGATATCTTCCCTCCTTTCCCGCAGCGAAGGAATCTCGAGCCGCAGGGCATTGAGGAAATAAAACAGTTCCGTTCGAAATTTCCCGGTGGACACTTCTTCCTCTAATGATGATTCTGCAGAGGCGATCAACCGGATATCCCTTCCCTTGCCGCCGGAGCGATGCTCTTCTAAAAATTCGGCCAACTCAGCTTGAAGGGCGGTTGGAAGGAGATGTATGTCTTCGAGATACACCGTACCCTCGGTGAGTCCTCCCAGCGCTACCGGTACCGACTGATTCCCGCCTTCACGGTACAGCACCCCGCTTCCTAAAACTCCCTGGGGAAGGCTTCCGCATCTGACCTTGAAAAAAGGTTTCTCGCCGGAAAAGGCATACTGGTGGATAGCCCGTGCCACCATTTCTTTCCCCGCCCCCTGTTCACCCACCAAAAGAATAGGCCGTTTCACCTGTGATACCTGCAAAATAAATGAGAAAACGTTCTGCATTTTCTCCGATACACCGGTGATGCCGGCAAAGGAATAACGGTCTTCTATACGACGGCGCAGGACACGGTTTTCTTCCATGAGGGTGATTTTCTCATCAGCCCGCCGAACCACGGTAAGAATACGGGTGGGCGTGAGGGGACGGGAAATATAATCATAAATATCCTTGGCCAGAATGTTCCTTATGTGGTAAGGATTGTCGCTTTCGCCGGTGACGATAACCACGATTTCGGAAAGACGTTGGGTGGCCCGGTCCAGCAGTTCGTAGCTGTTGACCGCAAGCTCCTTTTCCTCGACCACCATGATATCGACCTCTTCCCTTTCCAGGCAATTAAGGGCGAGATTTCGATCCCGGACCGCGATGACATAGTACTTTTCATCCCGTAAAATATTTACCAAGGTCTCCCTGACCAGGGAATCCTCTTCGACAACCAACACACGTCGCATAGGGTATAGCCTTCTTTCCTGAACCACTCGAAAAGTCTTATTCGAAACTCACATCTTCACCAATTCGCCTGTCTCCATGGAACGGCGGGCTGCCAAGGCTGTGCGGACGGCTGCTAGGCCATCCTCGGCGGTAGCCGATTCCACCGCTCTTTTGTTTTCCAGGCATGAGGTAAAATATGCTATTTCGGAATTATATGCATCTTCGGTAGAAACCGGAATTTCCCTCTTTTCCTTTCCCTGCCGGTACAGGAAGAGAGGGTTGGAAGCGCCACGCTCCTCGATGTTGACCCCTGAGCGAAACTCCCATTCCAATATCCCTTCGCTGCCCAGGATACAAAAACCCATGGTGAAAGGAAAATCTCCCTGCATCAACCATCCCCCCTCCACATGGGCAACCGCTCCTCCAGGGTAACATACAGTGGTGCAGGCATGGTCCCATCCACCACGCGGTCCCCTGGCTCCTTGTGCAAAGATTTTCTCCGGTTTGCCGCACACCCAGTTAGCAAAATCTAAATCGTGAATGTGCAGGTCAAGCACGGCCCCACCACTGTAACAGGGGTCGAGAATCCAACCCGAAACAGACCAGTCTGGTGTGAGCGCCAGGCGCCGGGCCGATAAAGAAAGTACTTCACCGATTACTCCTTCCATTACCAGTTCACGGGCACGGACATATTCCCCCCAGAAACGCAGGGCGTGCCCCACCATGAGCTCTACCCCATGGCGACGAGCTGCGTTCGCCATCGCTTCTGCGTCATCAACTGTCAAAGCCATGGGTTTTTCACACAGTACGTGCTTGCCTGCTGCACATGCTTCTTCGGTGTACTCCCGGTGGAGGAAGGTCGGAAGACAGACATCCACGACATCAACTTCGTTTTTTTCTTCCAGCAAGAGGGAAAATGATTTATAGCGGGGTATAGCAGGGTATTTCCGGTGAAAGGCCGCAGCCGCCTTGTCATCCGGCTCATATACCGCTACAACTTCAGCGTTTGAAAGCCGTTTCCATCCCTCCAGGTGCACTGATGCTATAAATCCCGTTCCCAACAGCGCAACGTTTTTCATCCGCTGTCCTCCTTTCTTTCGATACTTCAGGAATCAATCGAGTGCACTCGATCCACGTATTTTTTGAAGTCACAGCGTGGTCGGGGATCATAGGAAAGGTAGATCTCCAAGGCGCTGTCACCGATTTTACGTTCATCCCGCTGGCTCATAAGACCGGAGACGATCTTCGCCTGGGTACGGTACTCTTCCATGGCCCGGCGGACATTCTCTTCAGCCTCCCAGGGAGCCCGCACAGCCAAGTCCGCTCTCATGGCCGGATCGTCTCCCCGCAGCAACGCGTCATCGGGTGAGAAATCACTCCACACCGCGTACTGGAGAAGCGAGCGAATGGGTTCTGTTTCACCCCAATCCGCCATCACGGGGTCTCCCACCTGGGGAACGTCGAAAGCACCGACCAGAAAGGTCGCGGTATGATCCAGATGCTCTTTGTGCCCATTGGGAATCAACACCCGTGTAATTTTCAAGCGGCGCAGCAGTGGTACCACCTTGCGGAAAGTCCCCTCACCACCGGATGCAAGCTTCCAGCCGATATAGGGCCAGACACTGTAATCATCATACTCCAGCCGGTGTATATGTTCTTCATCAATTCCGATGGCCTGGTATGCACGTGCGGTTTCCCGCACCCTCAATGAGGTAATGATGTGCTTCTGCTCGATTTGGCTGTACCCTCCCGAGCCGTTGCACACGATGACGATGTGTACATCTGCGCCAAACAGGGGGAGTGCCTGCACCAGGTAGCCCGGACCCAGGATCCCGTCATCATCGTGGGGAGAAAAGATAGCAACCCTTTCATCTCCCTCTCTCCAGCCGGGGAAAAGGAGTTGTATGTCCCGGTCCTTTTCCCCGGTCCTGAGGTTATAAAAACTGAAACTCTGCTTGTTCATGGACACTATCCTCCCATCAGCTGATTATGCACATTCTCCGTTTCGTTTTTCCAAATCACAGTATACCAATACTGGCGTTATTTTCATGGGAGAGGAACAATTTTCCCGCTTCTTGCGGATTCTTCCGCCGCCAGGCACGCTCGTACCGCTTCCATGGATTCTTCCGGCTGGATCACGTCGCATTTTTTCCCTTCAAGAACACACTGGGTAAAATAGGATAGTTCTTCCCGCAGTGCCCCGGCACGCACACCGTGGAGCAGCGGCCAGTACGTGGTATCCGGCGAATGCCATCCATCTTTGTCACATACAGAGAAATTCGGATGGGTCTCATGAATATGAATTGAACCTTCGGTCCCTATGATTTCCATCCGCTCGTCGATCTGGAAAGCCGTGGAATCTGGTAAAAACCAGATATTTTCACATACTCCAACCGCACCCGAGGCAAACCGGTACATCGTCCACCCGATATCCGGGTACTTGAAGCCTCGTACGTCAACAGTTTGAGCAAAAACCGACTGTATCCGGTCTTTCGTATACCACAACATCAAGTCCGTATCGTGAACACCGTCCCCTATGATCGGCCCTATCTTGGGGAGCACTGAAGCTCCTACCCAGGCCGGGATATTCCGCCTGGCATAAAGCGACACGATTCTCCCCAACCTCCCCTGTTCGATGGCTTCCCTGGCAGAGGCGTACCGTGGGTTGAAGCGACAGATATGTCCCACCATGAAACTCGCATCAGTTGCGCGGGCGGCATCGACAATCAGTTGGCAGTCTTCGACAGTCGAAGCCATCGGTTTCTCCAAAAAAACATGTTTTCCCGCCTGCAGGGCGGCCACCGTGGGAACGGCATGCTGATCCCACATGGTCGTTATACTCACCGCTTCCACTTGGGGGTCTTCTAAAAGCTTCCGATAATCGGTAAAGGTATGCTGTACTCCAAAACGCTGTGAAAGGTCGCTCAACCGTTCTTCGGTACGGGTACACAGCGCGTACAGTTCCACGTGGGGAATCGCGGAGAGAACCTCACAGTGTTTTTCCCCAAACCATCCCAGGCCGATCACGGCGTACTTCACTCGCTCCATAGACACTCCCTCCTTTGTAAATGCAGTGACTCCCAACCTTCAAGCATCGAGAATAATGACTTCCCGGCGGAAATCAGCAAGCTCCTCGATACCGTCCTCTGTAACCACTATACCATCCTCGAAACGAAGCCCACGCATGTTGTCGGACAACCAGATATCGACATTGAACACCATGCCCGGTTCGATGACAAAATCAGCGTTTTCCGCAAGCCACAGACCTTCTACTTCAGAAACCCCTGTGCCATGGGCAGGTCCATACAGGGTGAACTTTTCCCATCCATAACGTGCGAGAATATCATGGTAACCCCGGAACACCTCCGGAGCGCGAACGCCGGGACGAATGGCGGAAAGCGCGTATTCCATAGCCTCAATACCGACGTCCATCAATTTTCTCGTCTCCCGATCAGGGGTTCCCAGCACAAACGGCCGGCACATGTTTCCACAATACCCCTGGTAACGGGCACCGAAAGTTATCTGCACCAATTCGTTGCGCTGGATTCGGCGGTCGGTGGATTTTCCCAGGCTCAACCGGGTGTTGGGACCGGAAACCACCCAGATAGGATATGACGTTTCATGGACCCCGGACTGTAACATCAATCTTCTGCCTTCAAGCTCAATCTCCTGCTCGCTGAGGCCCGGACGGACCATGTTGAAGACATGTTTGACCGCTTCTTCCGTAATCCTGTATGCTTCCCGGATAACTTCGATTTCTTCGGAAGATTTTACACTGCGAACGGCAAGAAGCATGTCATCTCCGGATACGACTTCGACATCTCCCACCACTCTCAGTAAGTCCTGGTAGATTGGATAGGGGAAAATATTCTGGTTCGCTAAGGCAATCCGGCGGGGTGCACGGGAACCACTCACACGGGGAATGATTTCGGAAAATGTCATAATCTCGGCATCAGGTATCCACTCGGGAGCCGAAGTCTCCACGAACATTCCGTGGATGAGTATGGTGCGGATGCGTGAAAATTGAACGGCCATTTCATATGACTCGGGGCCACCGGTTATCAACGCCGCTTCGCCTTCGCGGGGAACTATCACTCCCGCGAAATCGAAAAAAGGAGCAAAATCGGCAAGGTAGCGCGTGACAGCCGGTTCGCTCTCAGAGGCATACCCCACAAAAAGGTCGATATCCCGCCGTTCCATCTCTTCCTGGAGGCTTGCTATACGGTTTTGGAAATCCTGGTCAGATATTCTCATTCCTTTATCCCTCACAATTCAATTATTTCATGCCTGATATTGGAAAACACCTCACATCCCTCTTCTGTAACCCGTATACCGTCTTCCCAGCGAAATCCGAAATCTCGAGCGGTAAAAAAGGTATCGGCCATAAAAGTCATATTCCGCCGGAGAAGGTATTCTGAATTGGTTTCAATCCATGGCTTTTCGTTTTCACCAATGCCGCATCCATGACAGGGTCCGTACAAAAAGTTTTCCCCGTACCCGTGTTTCACGAAATAGTCGTAATACCTTGTAGCGACTTCTTTCGCCTCCACCCCTTCACGAATCCACGCGAAGGTTTCCTTGTGCACCTCGAGTCCGAAACGAACGCTTTCCCGTACCCGGTCAGGCATCTTCCCGATACACACCGGCCGCCCCACGGAAGATGCATATCCCCCGTAGCGGGCACCCACGCAAAATTGGATGAGCTGTCCAGTTTTGATCTCATCATATGAGGCCTGTCCTATGGCGTTACGGGTTTTTATTCCTGAAAAAACATAGTTTGGGTACGCTTCACATTCAGCGCCATAATGATACAACCTCTCTATCAACAACCCTAAAACTTTTTTCTCGGTCATTCCCGGTTGAATCAAGTCCAGTATGTCCGTAAAAGCCTTTTCGCTGATTCTATGGGCTTCCCTGATCAATGCCAATTCATTCTCGGATTTCACGGCTCTCAAATCCGAGATAATCCCATCCGCGTTGAGGATTTCTCCATTTCCCCCCAAAGCTTCCCAAATTCCTTCATACACGGGTAATGTCATGGTGGCACGATCCCCGATTGCCAAACGCCGTATGCCCCTTCCATGCGATATTTCATCGAAGACATCCTCAAAAGTTGGCAGTTTCATGTCGGGATAATCAGGTTCAGATGCTTCCCGGTAGGCCAGTAATTTCCGGATCTTCTTGATTCGGCTGCGTTCCCGTGCAAAGGGTTCTGCTTCCGGACCGATCAACAATACCGGTTCCCCTTCGCGGGGTATGATGACGCCCGCAGTTTCAAAAATCGGCCAATGATCGCTGAGGTAACGCACATTTCCGTGATCCGTTTCATTGGCGTGGACCAGGTAGGCATCAAAATTGTTCTCTTCGAGCTTTTCTTGAATTGACTGAATTCTCTGGGCAAATTCTTCGTCCGGGATACATTGCATCAGGATCACTCCTTTCTCCTGCAGAATTCCCTCTTTATGCCGAACGAGCAAGCATTTTTCGGGGATTTTCCCTGATCATAACATTCAAGTCTTTCTCCGGTACTCCCACTTCTTCGAGCATGGGCACAACATTGGTCAAAATATGGTCATAGCCCCATCCTCCATAGGTATGAAGCATGATTTTGAGGCAGATATCGTTCGTGAGAAGAAGCCGGTCTGCAAAACCCTCATCCGCAAGGTACTGTATGGTTCTCACCCTCTCCCAGTCGGAATTGAAGTGCCCTCCGGCAAAACCTCTCTTCTCCCGGGAGATGATAAACTCCTTTCCAAAGTTATCGAATTCCAGGAACGCTCCTCTCTTGATGACTCTCTTCATATATATTTCATCAATCTCCACATCGGAATGGCAAATGATAACTTTATCCAGTGCCGCTCCTTCTTCTTCAAGCATGTCCAGTACCAGTAGACCATTGGTTGACCAGGGATAAATGTGCACAAAAATTGGAAGGCCTGTTTCCATTTGCACTCGACCGCAGGCACGCAAGACCTTTTCTTCCTCCGGATGTATCTCCCGGCTGGTCCCTATCTCTCCAATAACTCCCGCCCGCACACCACTTTTCCCAATACCCTCCAGGACATCACGCCGGATCTCCTCAGCGACCTCTTCAACACCCATTTCACGTATCCGGCCGGGATGCGCATCATGAGTGTAAAAACCGCATCCTGCTATGATGTCAATACCCGTTGTTTGAGCTAAGGTTCTCAGGGCTTCAGGATCACGGCCGATTCCCTCCAGGGTGACATCTACAATTGTGCCTCCCCCGGCTTCTTGAAAGTATTCGATTTCCCGGCAGGCTATTTCCATATCCGATAATATGAGATTATCACGCACCAGGTAGGGGTCTCTTTTCAGGTAGCCAACTGTTTCCATGGTCACTTTCTGATAGGCTAACATTTTTTCGAGTTGAGTAGCAGGTTCGGTAAACTGGTTTGAAATATCGATAAAAATATGTTCATGGGGCAAAATAATTCCCAGTTCATCTACATTTTTCTCTCCGAGCACAGTCATGGCTTTCAATGAATGTTTCCTCCTCTCTAAAGTCCTAAAACTTCCTATACCCCCCTTTCACACAGTTTTCTTATCATGGGGGTTATACTTTCATGCCCGTCAGGGGTAATAATAAAACCCTCTTCAATTCTATTGGAGCCTGCCTGATGTCCGAAGAGGCTGATATCCGAATTGACAACCATCCCGGCTTTTAAGGGGAAATCCGATTTTTCATCAGGATAAGGAGATTCCGCTTCGGCCAATCCTATTCCGTGCAAGGGAGGATACACATCGTACCGGGACAAACCGTGTTCATGGAATACGCGACGGACCGCGCGAACCATTTCACCGGCATTTTGCCCGTCTCGTAAATAAGCTAACTGCACCTGCGCCGTTTCGAACAGGGCTCTCAAAAACCTTTTCTGCTCATCAGACGGTTCTCCTGCCACAAAAGGATAGGCAACGGTCGAGGTATATCCTTCATACTGCACGGCAAGCGCTGCCATGATCATGTCGCCATCTTCAATTGTTTTCGTCGTGTCACGGCCGATTATGGTCGCCGTGCGGGAACCGCTGCCGAATACAGTAAATGAAATAGTCTCCGCTCCAGCCACGCGGGCAACACCCTCTGCTGCACCCGCTGCCTGGCGCTCCGTATTACCGGGAATCGCTACCTCGATAAGCTTTTTGTACCCTTCGCAAGCAACACGTCCCGCTTCGCGCAGACAGGCTATTTCATTTTTACTCTTGATTAGGCGCATCTCCAGCAGAAGAGCGCTTGCGTCCTCCAGGGAGATACCTTCCTTCGCCTTTCTCAACCGGTCCAATATCAGTGCCGGCATATCGTGCATACCGACAATCCCCAATATCCGGCCTCCATTCAGTGTCTCCTTCACAATTGATTCCAGGGAACTGAAAGTGGCCATGGGATAATCTATTGCATCCGGTACGCTGACACAAAAAAATTCCTTGATATTCCGTACATCTTCCCATACTCCCATTTCCTTGACATACATTTCTCCCTCCGGAGCGCCGGCGTAAATGGGCACGCCCTTTTTGGGAATGAAGAGCGCCCCTCTTTCAAAAATCGGCCAAAAATTGCTCACATATCTCAGGTTCTCCTTGCGGTATTCATCACCGTATACCATCAACCCATCCAAAGACCGCTCCCGCATTTTTTCCTGGATATTTTCAATTCTGTGTTGAAATTCTGCTTCTGGAATACGTATCATCACAAAGCCTCCTCTCTCAATACCATTTATTCAGCCTTTAATCGCGCCCGCGGTGAGGCCTGAAATAATGTAGCGCTGTAAAACAAGGGCCAGCATAACCGGCGGAATTACCGTCAATACCGTCGCTGCGGCCATGGTATTCCAATTGATCTGTTCCATCTGCTGGAACCCGGCAAGAACGGGAGGTAACGTCAACTGGTTCGTCAAGGTAAGAGCATAGAAAAACTCACTCCAGCCCTCCATAAATGATAGAATAAAGGTGGCAATGAAACCGGGAACCGCAACCGGGAGAAGGATGTGAAAAAGCGCCTGGAAACGGGTTGCACCGTCAATCAGGGACATCTCCTCTACATCGACTGGAACGGTATCAAAATACCCCTTTAAAAGCCAGATAACCAGGGGAAGGATCATGAGGTTATAAGAAAATATGAGTGCCCAGGGTGAATTGATCATCTGCGTCCTCCGGAAAAGTATGAAAAAGGGAATGATCATCGCCATGGGCGGTAAAATACGGGATGTGAGAAAAGCGAGATAGAGTGAACGATTCACCAGCGTTCGGAAACGTGACATCGAATAAGCGGCTAAACCACCTATAAAGCAATTAAACAACGCAACGACAAATGATATGTAAAAGCTGTTCATCATGGAGGGAAGAATAGCCCTGGTTGCCGTTGTTGTTCCATGCATACCACCGGCTCTTGCCTGTCCCAGAATAACAGACCGGTAATTATCCAGTGTCGGTTCGTGAGGAATCCAACGGGGTGGAATTACCCCCAATTCCCTTTGCGTCATGAAGCTCGAAATGAAAACCCAGATAAAGGGGAAAAGAATCCAGAACACAAAGACGGCAAATGCCAGGTATAAAACCACTTTTACTATATTTTTTCTTTTCTGATTCATCGATCAGCCCTCCTGTTTTACTGGTTGACCGTTTTTTCATGCCGGTTGAGAATTCCCACAAAAAACAGGCCGAAAACAAGACAAAGCAGGGAAAGAACATAGCCGATCGCCGCCCCCTGTCCCAGGCGGAGATGCTCAAAGGCACGTCGATACATATGGATGGCAATAATTTCGGTCGCATCCCCCGGTCCTCCCTTTGTCATCATGAAAACCGTGTCAAATTGCATGAAACCGTAGAGCGTATTAATTATCAATACCACCATCATGGTCGGCACCAGCCATGGCATAGTAATATACCGGAATTTATGGAATGTATGGGCTCCATCCAGGGTCGCCGATTCATAGAGTTCATTGGGAACAGTCTGAATGGATGCTAAAAGAAGAATGGCCGAAAAAGACGCCTGGCGCCATACCGCTGAAAGCGCAGTGGCAATCAGTGCCGACCTTCCCTGGGCGAGAAAAGGGATGTATGATTCAATCAATCCGAGCTGGTATAAAAGACCATTCAGTGAGCCAAACTGGGAATGCAGCATCCAGGACCACATTATTCCGATTATCACCCATGGCACAGCCCAAGGGAGAATCAAAATACCTCTCCCGAAACCTCTTCCCACAAATTTCTGGTTCAAGAGCAGCGCAAACAATAACCCGAGTAGCGTGGAAACCCCCACAATGATAAACGCGAATTGAAGGGTAATTGACAGCGTGTGCAGGAAAGCCTTGGAAGAAAAAAGCTGGCGGTAGTTCTCCAGCCCCACATAAGACAAGTCCATGGTCATCAGGTTGACCGAACTGAGACTCAGAATGAGTGAATACACAAACGGGTAGAGAATAAAAACCCCGATAGCTATCATAGCGGGTACCACAAAGAAAAAT
>SKXZ01000226.1 GCA_007128145.1 Candidatus Nitricultor lacus
CCGGACGTTTTTTTTGCTTATTTCATCAAGAAAACCAAAAGTGAGTGTCTTCTCGCTTTTTTCAAAAAAAACCTGCACATCAAGGATATCGATTTTATCTTTCCCCAGGTTACTCAGAAATTGCTCGATATCTTCTTCGGACAGGTCATATTCCCTCCAGAAATAAACCAATGAATCGAGCGCTTTCGTGGTTGGCATACACCCCTGACGACGGCACAGGCGAGCTAATATTTCTTTCTCCGGTAACCGGACCTCTACCACCGATATTTTCGACCAATTCTTTTTCGGTTTTGTGGTCATAAAATAAAAAAATACAGTATCCTTCATACCCCTCTCGTTCCTGAAAACATCCAGCGCATCCCTTTCATTTATATCCTCAAAAATTACAGCGGTTTTAACAGGAAATAGTGAGGGATGCAGAAATTCTTCCTTCCTGGCCTTCCACTCCTCTTTTCCATGTATGCGGACAACCCGCTCAATGCTCATCTGTTTCTTTATTAAGGGAAATATTTCACCATCCCACCACTTACGGTTCACACACAAATAAAAAACAAGCCTATCTACCCGTGAGGGGATAGAGCGAATCAAGCGCGACAGGTTTTCGTTTTCCAAACTCCTCAATCCTCCAACCATCCTTACTTGGAATCACCCGAATACCACCGTCCCGATAGGTCACATACCCTTCGACACCTGTCTCTTCTAAAAAACGAAGAGTCCGTGGATCGGGGTGCCCATACCTGTTCTCTCCCACCGAGATAATAGCAGAACGAGCACCGGATGTGGACACCAATTCAGACAGAGTCTCAGTATACTGCCCGTGATGCGGCATAATAAGAATATCTGCAGAAAACATCGACGAACCGAAACGGAATAGATGACGCATCCCTCCCTCCTCGATATCCCCGCTGATCAGGACTGATACGCCTGGAAGATGTAATCTGAAAACCAGAGCCTGATCATTTACAGTGGGCCCGTATACAGGAATTACTTCAACCCGGAGAGATTCACAAAAGGTAAAACGACTCAACGAGTCAATTCCAACTACCCTATCTCCTTCCATCGGTGCACCGTTTGCGCGATACCATACTCCGTTCACCGGAAAAGCTTCTGTAAGAGGAACTGTCCCCGCTTGGTGGTCCAGGTGAGGATGGGTAATAAATATGGCCTCTACTTCACTGACCCCCTGGTAGCGTAAAAAAGGGCTTACAACTGACTGCCCGATATTGCCATACGTACGTATGATTCCTCCTGTATCGAAAACAACTGCACGATCTCCACATCTTGCGACCGTAGCCAAACCCTGTCCAACATCAAGAACCCAGAATTCGACATCTGGTGTCACTAAGCTTGAAACTATCACAACCAAAAATAAAAAAGTAACACTTAACGCAACAAAGAGAATTATTTTTCGATTCTTCCCTGCTCTCCATATCAAAAGAGCTGCTATGATGACCATCCATACAAGGAGTCCGTAGTAGCGGTGCGTTTGAATACTGAAATCGAAATAGAGAAAAGGGATCCGCTCAACCAAAAAGGTTGAGACACTTGTAATTCCCCTCAGTAAAGCTTCTGATGCCTTGGCCAGCAAAGGAATGCTTCCGGGAATAAATCCGAAGGGCACAGTAAGAAAAATACACAGCACCGTGGCCTGTACCAGGGGTAGGATAAGAATATTTCCTGTAAATGTATGTGAGGAAAAGGAAAATCCATTACCGATAAGAAAAGGCATACTGGTAAAGAGAACCGCCGCTGTAAGGCCTGCATTCGCCTTCAGATACCCATGCAGTATGCCGCCTTGCTGTGTAACTTTGGCAAGAAAATCGGCAAAAAGAACAATGCCGGCAGTGGAAGTGAAAGAAAGTTGTGCGCCGGGATGGTAGATAATCTCAGGTTGAAGCACGAACATAATCAAAAAAGCTGTCACCAGGAAAGTTATTCCAAGGGTATTTCTCCCCATGAATTTTCCCATGAGATAGAAAGACAGCATAAGCCATGCTCTGAAGGCCGAAGGGACCATACCGCAAAACAAAAGATAGCCAAAAGCAAAAACAACTGCCAGTATATAGCCGTATCTCGAGGCAGGAAAGCACAATCGTAGAAGGAAAAGCACAAGGACTCCAAATAAACCCATGTGCATACCGGACACACAAAAAGCGTGATACACCCCGGTGCGCCGCAACCAATCCGCTTCACGGTAAAAGTCATCGCCCCTCTCCCCCCATAACAAGGCAGTGAAAAGGGAATACATGCTCCCAAGTTCTCCCTGCCATGAATCAAAATACTGTTCTCTTCTCTCTCGAAACCGCTCCTCTACAGTTTGCCACCACGGTGCCTTGTCTATCACCCTGAGATCTTCAACAGTAAA
Source organism: Candidatus Nitricultor lacus (assembly GCA_007128145.1). Lineage (GTDB taxonomy): Bacteria > Atribacterota > Atribacteria > Atribacterales > Atribacteraceae > Nitricultor > Nitricultor lacus. The sequence goes on from SKXZ01000226.1 coordinate 2,366, forward strand.
ATCCCCCATGACCCGTCGCTTCCACCAGAAATTAAAATAATCGGTAACACCGGGATTTGAGCATGAAGTGATAAGCCTTAAACGACCATGGATTCTTACCAATCCACTATCAGGGAGTCTTGGGCCGCCCCGGACAGTCCGAAGCAAGAGAGAGGGGGAATAGAGGGAGAACCCTCTTATGCCTTGTAAAATTGGCCGCTCACCTTGAAATGCAATATGCCCTTCAAACGTTACGCGTTCTCCCTGCAGGGCTATTATGGAATCCATCGGCAATTGAAAAACGAGGAAAAACAGCAACGCTCCGGAAGCAAACCACTGCAGAAAAAATCCGGCTGGAAAAAGAAAACTGACCTTCAAGCCACAACCAAGCAACAGCATACCCAAAACCACAAGGATGAGAACAAGCGTGAGAGGAAGAGGAAATATTTCCTGAAAGAGGAACCCAACAAGCAAGGCAATGACCAATAACACCATGGGGTATCGTAAAAATTGCGTCCATGGTGCCTCTCGCGTTGATATTGTGCTACGAACAAAGGTGGAAAATAGTCCTTTCACTTTGCGCCATCACACCAACGATTTTTTTCCGTTTTGAGGAAAACCTAAATTGTTTTTTTCCGTACTATGGCCTTTGAAGCCTCCATTACGAGTACAATAGTGGATGCAACCAGTAACAGTGTTATCCAGTGAAGGAAAGATACCGGTGAGATGGATAAAACCCCTTGCATTGTTTCGCTATGCATGCTGACAAGGTGAATGACTTGCGCCGCTATCGCACCGAAAAATAAAAAGAGGTTCGTGCGAAGGGCCATACGGAAAATCGACGTCGTCTCGGATCGGCAATTGAATAGATGGAAATTTTGGAAGAGAACCATGAGTAAGAGTAACGAGTTTCTTGCAGAATGTTCATCCCACCCCGCACGTTGAAAGAGCCACCATCCAACAAGCGTCACTATTCCGATATATACACCTGAGACAAGAATCTGGCGTATCATCGCTCTATCAAAAATACCTTCATCGGGTTTCCGAGGCGGCTGTTCCATGGTACCAGGTTCTCCGGGCTCGAACACCAGGGCTTTATCCTGTATACCATTTGTTACTAAGTTCAACCATAATATCTGGACCGCGAGCAACGGAATGGGCAAGCCGAAAAGTATAGCCAGAGTGAACAATACCACTTCTGCTGTACCGGTTGAAACCAAAAGGTAGATTACCTTACGAATATTTGCATAAGCAAAACGACCTTCTTCGATACCCGCCTCGATGGAAGCGAAATTATCATCCGTGACAATAAGTTCTGAAACATCTTTTGCTACATCCGTTCCTGATCCCATGGCAACTCCAAGATTGGCTTTTTGCATGGCGGGAGCGTCGTTGACACCATCACCGGTCACCGCCACCAAGTGTCCGTTGCGCATCTTTGCTTCGACGATATAGAGTTTTTGCATTGGGGTCACACGAGCGAAAACCCGCCCTTTCGCTATCTTTTCTGCAAACTCCCGGGAATCCGGTGAACCGAGTTTCTCCAGGTCGTTACCGGTAAGTACCTCATCTTCGGTTTCAGCAATCCCGATCTCACGGGCAATGGCCAGAGCCGTTCCAGCATGGTCACCGGTGATCATCACCACCTCTACTCCTGCACGATGGCATTTTTCCACTGCGTCTTTCGCTTCAGGTCGCAGCGGGTCGATCATGGCTACCAAACCTAAAAGAACCAGTGAAGGAAGCGAATCGATCGCTTCTTCTTCCTCGTTTGAGGGCGCGTCATTTATTTCCCCCTCCGCTACCGCGATCACCCGGTAACCTTCATTCCCCAGTTGGTTTACCAATTTGTTTATAGCTTCTTCGTCAACATCTTTTTCACCATCCAGGGAGAGCGCTCTGTTGCATCGGGGAAGTAAGGTTTCAACTGCCCCCTTGACCGCTACCCGGGCTGTCGAATCCTTCCGGTAAAACATCGCGGCAAAGCGACGTTCTGATTCAAAAGGTATTTCCCCCACCTTTTCCACTTCGGAACGTATAGTATCAGGATCCACCCCTGCTTTGTAAGCAAAACTCAAAAGCGCCACATCCACTGTATCTCCTCGATATGACCACTCCCCGTTTTCCTTTACCAGGGATCCCTCATTGACCAACACCCCTGCAGTAGCAATTCTTTTTAAAAGCTCTATATGTTCTTCATCAGAGGTCTCTTCTTCAGGCTGTATCTCACCATCCCCTCCATATCCTTCGCCCGTCACGGCATATCGGTCGCCGGATGGTAACACCACCATCTTCACAGTTTGCTCGTTCATGGTCAGCGTACCTGTCTTATCAGTGCAAATACAGGTACAACTGCCCAACCCCTCCACTGCAGCCAATTTTCGTACGATTACTTTACGTCGCGCCATGCGTGTTGTGCTGATTGAAAGGGCAACGGTCATGGATACAGGCAGTCCTTCCGGTATGGCAGAGACAGCAAGCGCAACCGCCATAAAAAACACCTCGGAATAGGGTATCCCACGTGTGATCGCAACTACAGAAAGCACCGCGCTGGCTGCTAGAATGGCAAAGGTTATTTTTTTCACAAATTCATCCATTCGTATCACCAGGGGTGTTTTTGATATCTTTGCACCGCTGACTTCCCGGGCGATGTTCCCAATCTCTGTATGTTCACCGGTAGCTACAACCATACCTTCCCCTCGCCCTGAGGTGACGATTGAACCGGCGAAAGCCATTCCCGTTCTTTCCGCTACCGCCATCTCAGCTGAAACAGGATCAGTCCCCTTTTCCACGGGCAGGGATTCCCCGGTGAGAAACGCTTCATCAAGCATAAGGTGAGAGGCCTTAAGTAAGCGAATATCGGCGGACACCTTCTCCCCTGATTCCAGCAGTACTATGTCTCCCGGAACAACTTCTTCTGCGTCAATTTCTTTTACCTGGCCATCCCGTTTTACCCTGCAACGTGCACGTAAGAAACCCTGCAGTGTGCTGGCGCTTTGTTCCGCTTTCCATTCCTGCACGGTTCCCAAAACGGCATTGAGTAGAATAACCAGGATAATGAATATGGCATCGGCTCTCTCGCTGATGGAAATCGACACAACACCCGCTGCAATAAGAATATAAATAAAAGGGCTGAGCAGTTGATGGAGAATGACCTGAAAAATGGTTACTGCCTTTTTCCCGGGCAGGATATTCTTCCCATAACTTTCCTGCCTTTTTGCAGCCTCTTCTTCCGTCAGTCCTTTACGGCCGGTCTCCAACGCAGAAATGACTTCTTTTTCATTCATGGAGTGCCAGAAAGCTTGGTGTTCATCTTCGGATTGAGGGCTCATGACATAACCTCCAGATGTACAGTCTTTTGATTTCAGTATTCAGAAAGGGGGTTCCGTTTCCCGTCCCGGTAAAGATGGCAGGACACCAGGTGCCTGTCACCTATTGGATAATAAGGCGGTTCATCCTGGCGGGCAAAATCAACCCTCAAAGCACTTTTTTCCTGTTCCCAACGCTTCACCGCCTGAGCAATGGTCTGCCCTCCTTTATGCATCAGCTCATTGAGATAAGCAATAACTCTGTCTGAGGATACACCATTGCTGCCGAGGAAAATACACACACCCAACCCTTCTATGCTGGTCTTCTCCATTGCTCTAAGCATTTGGATTTCATCTTCGTTCTCCTCCTCTTTCTTCTCCAAAACAATTCGGCGTCTATCTTCTATCATGTTCAGTAAATCTCGTCCTTCCCAGCCGCAATCCTGCAGAGCATACCTGCATCGAGCATGGAATCTGCATCCGTTGGGAAGGTCTATGGCATCTGGAATTTCCCCTCTCGCGTCCACTTTCTCCCGTTTTCCCCCCGGATGTGGTAGGGGTACAGCTGAGAGAAGGAGTTCGGTGTAAGGATGGTGAGGTCTCTCGATAACCTCTTTTACCGGGCCAATTTCCGCGATCCATCCCAAGTACAAAATTGCTGTTCGGTCACAAACATATCTTATGGTGGCCAAATCATGTGAAACATACACTATTGACATGTTCATTTCTTTGCGAAAACGCCGGAACAAGTTCAAAATCCCCGCGCGAATGGAAACATCAAGCATGGAAACCGGTTCGTCTGCAAGTAAGAGATTCGGTTCTATAGCAATAGCTCTCGCTATTGCAACCCTTTGTCTTTGTCCTCCGCTCAATTCATGAGGATAGCGATCAAAAAACTGCTCCGGTTGAGAAAGTTCCGCCCTCCTCAATGCCTCCTTTACCATTTCAAGACGTTCTTCCCCTTCTCCCAGGTTATAGTTCCTCAGAGGTTCCATTACTGTCTGCAGAACAGAAAACCTCGGATTAAGAGTTTCATATGGATCCTGGAATACCATCTGTACATTTCGGCGGAAAGCGCGCCGTTTGGGGTCACCGGAACCCGCTGGTTCTCCCTTATACAGAATTTCCCCGGAGGTTCGATCTTGTAAGCCGGATATAACCTCGCTCAGGGTACTTTTCCCAGAACCGCTTTCTCCGGCCAAACCGAGTATTTCACCCTCTCTCACATCAAAATTAACTCCATCTACGGCATGAACCTTTTTTTCATCCTCTCTCATGAGAGAACTGAAGAAACCCCTTCGAAGAAAATACCACTTCTTGAGCTTCCGAAGCTCAAGAAGACATTTTTCTCTTTTTTGTGTTGAAGTTTCCTGGTGTTCTTCTGCGATGGAGGCCGGTTGGGCAGAGAAACCTCTCCAGGTTTTTTGTTCTTTTGATCGTTCAAGAAATTCCTCCGATTTCTCCACAAAAAAACAAGAAGCCCTATGTCCCTTAACTGTTTCCCTGTCCGGAGGCTCAGTCAAGACACACTGTTCTTCTGCAAATGGACAGCGCGGAGCAAAGCGACAGCCTTCGGGAGGTTGTGATAAGTCCGGAGGAAAACCCGATATGGAAATCAGCTCACCCTTTGCACTTTCCAAAGTTGGAAAGGCATTCAACAAACCCATGGTGTAGGGATGCTTCGGCTGAGAGAATATTCTAACCGCCGGTCCGATTTCAACAATTTTACCGGCATACATCACAGCTACACGGTAACACATTTCTGCCACCACGGATATGTCGTGAGTGACCAGGATAAGGGATTTTCCAAGCGTTTCCCGCACCGTCTGCAGCTGTTTCAATATACCATCCTGTACGACAACATCAAGCGCTGTAGTCGGTTCATCAGCTATAATAAGCTCGGGGTCAAGCGCGAGTGCCATAGCGATAACCACTCTCTGGCGCATTCCTCCACTGAGCTGGTGGGGAAAATCCCTCAGCCTTTTCTGCTGCAAGCCTACCACTGTAAAGAGGTGTTCAGCGTGTTTCCACGCCTCGTTTCTGCTCATACGGGTATGATTGAGGATGGTTTCGGTGATTTGGTCACCTACCGTATAGACCGGGTCAAGCGCGTTCATCGCACTTTGTGTGACCAGGGATATCTCCCGCCAGCGGATGCGGTCCATTTGGGCTTCATTGAGTGCAAGAAGTTCTTTGCCTTGAAAGCGAATATTGCCCCCAGCAATGAATGCATTGGAACCCATAACGCCAATCAAAGACTTAACGAGAGTTGTTTTCCCGCAGCCTGACTCCCCAACTATTCCAAGGCTTTCTCCTTTTGCCATATCGAAGGAAACTCCATCCACCGCCTGCACAACATCAGTAATTCCACGATAATAGGTTTTGAGATCATTCACTTCAAGCAGCATTGCATACTACCTCTTTCCCAGGCGTGGATTGGTCAAGACTTCCAAGGCCCTGGAAATAAAAAAGACGGATACCACGGTAATCATAATAAGAACCCCCGGAGGGATAATCCACCACCATGCTGTGCGCCAGGCACCCGATAAGCGGGCCTCATGTAAGATTGTGCCCCAGGAATAAATACGGGGTGGACCCAGACCAAGAAAACTCAACGTGGCTTCTGCGGTGATAGCGAAAGCCACCGAAACCGCGAGTTGAAGAAATGCAAGGGGGAGTATATTCGGTGCGATGTGAACATATAAAATCCGCAGGTCACTTGCTCCCGCAATCCTCGCCGCTTTCACAAACGGTCTTGCCGCCAGGGAAAGTACCTGGGAGCGGATTATTCGGGCGGTAGTTCTCCAGGTGAGCAACCCCACAGCGAATATGATAATGGTAAGACCTGGTCGGCTCAAAAGAACAAGAATCATGGCAAAAGGTTCCAACGGGAGCGCATACATGATATCAACAATTCTCATGAGCAATCCGTCCACGCGCCCCTTGAAATAACCGGCAAATAAACCCACGTTTGTTCCAATGACCGCAACCATTATTGCGGCGAGAAATCCAACCGTGAGTGCCGCTCTCGAACCATAAACCACCTGGCTGTATATATCCCGTCCGAGGTGCGTAGTGCCAAACCAGTGGTCTACAGAAGGCCTGGCGAGGGAATTGACATATGGATCAGTGCCCGAGGCAATAAGCATTCCTCCAAATGCATCTATACCACGAAGATGACGCCGGTAGCCTGTATCTTCCCGCATCCATTGTCCCTGATCCATACGGATGATGACACCATGGGAACCCACCGCTACCGCCTTATCTTCTTCGATCAGACGCACTCCACGAAGATCCCTTGCTTCCGGACCGTACATGGCAGACCAGGCGGTGCCGGTGTAATGGAGGATTGTTCCTCTCTCCCCCACTGCTAAAGCCATATCAGTCGTTGGAGCGTGCACGTCGTAGAGATCACGGAAACCCATAACCATCTGGCGGCTCAATGTTTCCCCATCATAATGGAAAATCACGTTTCTCCTTCCCACGATGAATCCGGTATCTTCAGCTGGAAATGATACTGCAAGAAGGTCTTCCGTGGCACCTGTATCAACGAGCTCCCAAGTATCGTTGAGACGGCGCAGGACGGTTCCTTCGGTACCCGCAACAAGAGCCTTCTGTGTACCCGGAGCTATCGAAACGGCGAAAAGTTCATTTTCTACCGGTGTATTTACAATTATCCACTCACCGTTACGCTTTTCAAGTATTGTGCCGCTCTCACCCACCACTACGACCAGGTTTTCACCAAATGCCACATCCTGCAGGTGAACGGTAGTTGGAACCTCTTCTTTTTCCCAAGAGCCCGCGCTATACTTCAGGACCTCTCCATGGTTCCCCACCGCAAAAGCAGTATCACCATCATAACAAAACGTCACTGCGTTGAGCGTCCATTCGCCTACCGACTCTTGAATAACCCACTCACCATCCCGATACCAGAACACCGTGCCTTCTACCCTGTGGTTCATCTCGTTCGGATCATGGGTAGCCACTAATGGCGCTAACAGCGCTATAGCTACCAAGCAAAACAACACCGCAACACCAAAAAAAGCCAAGCGGTCCTGACGGATGGTCTTCCATAAAAACCTGACTGCATCATATTTCATGCGCTTGATTCACCATCCCTAACTATATACCACTCGTGGGTCAAGTTTTCCATAAATCAGATCAGTGGCGAAATTCAACACAAGAATCATGGCCGCCATCAACATAAAAGATGCCTGAGCTAGCGGATAATCGCTGGTTCTTACTGCTTGAAGCATTTCCAAACCAAGGCCGGGCCAGGAAAACACTACTTCAACCACTACCTGTCCTCCAACAGCCAAGCCTATGGTAATCGCAGCTTGAGTGACGATGGGAAGTAAAGCGTTGCGAGCGGCATGTCGGTACATTATTCTTCTCATACTCAAACCCCGGGCCTTGCAGAATTCTATAAAATCTTCCCCCATAACCTCAAGCATAGTGTTTCTCATGATGAGCATGGGAAGTCCCGCGTAATACAACGCGATAACAAGAACAGGCAGGAAAAGGTGACGCAGGAAATCAAGGGTGAATATTTTATCCAGAAAGCCGCTGGCTTCATATGGTAATGTGCGCATCCCGCTAGTGGGAAACCATCCCAATGAAATTCCGAATAACATGATGAAGAGCATGCCCGTCCAAAACATTGGTGCGGAACGAAATATAAGGCCGAGAGAAACACCAGTAAACTCTAAACGTGTTCCGCGCTTCCATGCCAGGAGGACACCCAGGAGTTGTCCTATGCTATAAGCTACCAGGATGGCAGGCAACATGAGCACCATGGTATTGAGAAATTTTTCTCCCAATATGCCCGCAACCGGAGCCTTGTAATGAAAAGAGGTACCAAGCTCACCGCTTATCACGTTGCGTAGATATATAAAATACTGTTGCCACAGCGGCCTTTCCAAGCCAAATCTCTCTGCTACAAGCATCCGGTCTTCGGGTGACAAGCCCTCACTCACCAGGGCCAAAGTGGGATCCGGAAGACCGAGCCGGAAGAGGAAAAAAAGCAGAGTGAGGATGACCCATAGCGTGAGAAGGACTTGAACCGCCCTCCTCAGGATGTAGCCTCGCATTCCCATGCTGAATAAAAAACCTCCCTTGTAATATGCTTGAATACATCTATTGTTGCGAATAGCGGCCGGGGCATGGAACCCCGGCCGTAAGGATGGAGTTTCAGTATTCAACCAGCAGGGAAAAGAATTCGGCCTTCGTCGTCCCAGCGGTATCCTGCTTCTTCAAGAATCTCTCTCGCCCGCTCGGGATCATAAGGATAACGGACAACATCCGGGTTATGCCAGAAGGCGTTAATGGGCGCGATCACTGAAGTACCGGGTTCGCCCCTGCCCTGCAGGAGAACGGTTATCATGGTTTCCTTGTCAATAAGATGTGACAATGCCTGCCGTACCGCCACATCATCAAATGGCTTGCGACGCAAATTGTACGTAAGGTGATAATAACCGAAATCAGGAACACTGACCACGGTAATGTGTTCTTCACGTTCTGCGAGGTCGATTTGTCCAGGTTCCAACCTCCAGGCAGTCATGTCGATTTCACCGGTGATCAAGCCGGTAAAAACACCCTCTGAATCCGCATAAACTCTGTATTCTACTGCATCGATCTTTATATCACCGGCTGAAAAATGGTCTTCGAACGTGACAATCCGCTTATATTCTCCCCGATCATAACGATCAAACATGAAAGGTCCACTGCCCACCGTCGGTATTTGGTCAGGAGCGAGATCTGCCGGGTTATCGATAGCCTCCCAGATGTGTTTGGGTAAAATTGGAAGCTGACTCAAGGTAACTGTAATAAGCGGCGCGTATGGCTCTTTCAAATGAAAACGGACAGTATTTCCATTCAATACCTCCACGCTTTCTATAGGAGCGAAGAAAGGCCGGAAATACGCAAAGTCGTTTTCAATGTAATAGTCGAAAGTGAACTTTACGTCTTCAACCGTGACCGGCTCACCGTCATGAAAGAGCATCCCAGACCGCACAACTACGTCCAGTGTGACATCATTAACCGGTATAAGTTCTTCTGCTGCCCAGGGAACCGGTTCAATATCGGGTGAAAGCCGTACCAGCTTGTCATAATACAAACGCATAAACTTCCATCCCCAAACCGAGGTGGAAGCTAGAGGATTGATAGTATCTGGTTCCTGCGGCGTCCCGATAGTAAGAACGGTTTTTTCGGTTATAGGCTCGACCTGGAGAGGTGTCCATTCGTTATAAAGTGCTTCTCCCGCCATGATGACAAAATTCCCGAAACGCTCATGATTGTATGCGTTTACCTCATCACGGTAATACAACACATCGAGAGGTGCGTCTTGCGCAGCGATGGCTTGCATCTCAAGTACCATTTCCCGGCGACGTTCTACCTCAAATTCCCTTGTTTGAGCCTCGAAAAGCCTGTCATACTCAGGGTTGACATACCCGCCTGGGTTGTTGGCTCCCAAGTCTATTTGCCCTCCATGCAAGGTTCCTAAAAAATGCTGTGGATCCAACCGTTCCACCCGTCCTGACCATCCAAGAATAGTGGCATCGAAGTCCTGTTCGTCATAAAAGCGCTCCAGGATGGTAGAAAATTCCATGGGTCTCACATTGACTTGAAAACCCAGCTGTTCCCATCCTTCTGCAATAATAAACGCGGACTCATAACGAATCGGGTCGTATGCTTCCGTAGTAGTGATGAGTTCTATTTCCGGGACAGGCTCGGCAAACACCATTCCGGATAAAGAAAAAACCATCACTACAGCCAAAACAAAAGCCCAGTGAACACTAATAGTTTTCATTTGATTCAACCTCCCATTAATTCAGTAATCTCAATCCGGCACTTTTTCCTGCTTTCCATAAAGCAGGAAAAAGTGCCTATCTCATTCCTTCCGTTAAAAACTTCCCTTAAGCAAGTACGAGTTATAAATTGTACGATTTTTTTCAGTATAACATAGTGGGGAAAATACTTAAGCCGGTGTTTTAGGATAGGTCCCTGCTGCCATTTCTCCTTCCATAACGGCTACGGGTGACTGATGAACAGGGTCTTTCCAAATAGAAGCATAATGGCACGCTGCAAGATGTTTCTCCTCCACCCGATGGAACTCGGGTTCGACGAGACAACGATCATTTTTTTCCGGTAAATAACAACGGGTCCTGAAACGGCATCCCTCGGGTGGATTGACTGGTGAAGGCACAGAGCCGGCAAGAATTATCTGCCCTCTTTTTTGCCGTTCCACCTGCGGTATGGCAGATAAAAGGGCCTGGGTATAGGGATGGCGGGGGTTATCAAAAATTGATTTTGTCGGTCCTATCTCTACTATTTTTCCCAAATACATCACGGCAATGCGGTC
>SKXZ01000100.1 GCA_007128145.1 Candidatus Nitricultor lacus
CTATTGCAAAAATGAAACAGGGAGCGTATATCATAAATACTTCCCGTGGACAAGTCATAGATCAGGATGCCCTGCGCAAGGCACTTGAAGAAGGACATCTCGGAGGAGCAGCGCTTGATGTATTCGATATCGAACCTCCTGACGACAGGGAGATGATATGTCAGGAGAATCTTATCACCACTCCCCACATCGGAGGAAGCACTGAGGAGGCATTCCAGCAGGCCACCGAGATCATGGTACGAAAACTCAAAGATCTTCTCCAACCGGACCTCACTGGTCCTATAGGAGATTGATGGAGATCAGAATGAGAAACTTTCACGAGGTGGAGCACAATGAAACGCTTTGAGATCCTGGACCATACCGCTGATATTGGAATCGTGGCCTGGGGGCGTAGTCTCCTCGAGTTGTTTGTGAACGCAGCTGAGGGTATGTTCTCTCTTATCACTGATGCGAAAGAACCCAGGGAGGGATTTCAGACCGAGATTGAAGTGGAAGGCGAAGACCGGGTGGAACTGTTGGTTAACTGGTTGAACGAGTTGTTGTATATCTTTGAGACTGAAGAAGTGCTCCTGACTGAAATTCAGGTAAAGCGTATTGGACCGGTGTCGATGAAGGGTCGAGTTTCAGGAGGGACATTCGACCGCTCCCGAATTGAATTGAAACGTGAAATCAAGGCTTGTACGTATTACCAGGCAGCGGTGGAGGAATTGGGTCCGAGCTTGTGGCGGGCCCAGGTATATTTTGATTTGTAAAGATGAAAGAGAACTTGAGGGAGGCATTCCATGACTGACAGATGGAAGGGACCCCTTGAACGTTTGGATAAGGTTCGCTGGATAATCCCCCGCACGTACAAGAAAGGAATGAATACTGAGGGTATTATCTTTGCAGCCGAAGACATGATCGAAGCAGTGCTTTCGGATCAGGCTCCTGAGCAGGTAGCCAATGTAGCGTGTATGCCCGGTATCGTAGGTCGTTCCATGGCCATGCCTGATATTCACTGGGGCTATGGTTTTCCCATCGGAGGAGTTGCTGCTTTCGGTATGGATGAGGGTGTGGTTTCTCCGGGTGGTGTAGGTTTTGACATTAATTGCGGAGTATGCCTTTTACGCACGGAGCTTACAGCAGAAGATGTGACACCTCGCATAAAAGAGCTTGTTACCGCCCTTTATCGTGATGTGCCCTCCGGCCTCGGTTCGGAAGGAAAACAGGTATTTTCCCTGCGGCAGTTGAAAGATGTACTGCGCGGAGGCGCTCGTTCCATTGTGAAAAGAGGGTTTGGATGGAATGAGGATACCACCTTCCTTGAAGAAGGTGGGGCCATGGAGGGAGCGAATCCGGATGAAGTGAGCGAAAAGGCGTTAAAGCGTGGTATGGAACAGATCGGAACGTTAGGTTCAGGCAATCATTTCCTGGAAGTTGAGGTTGTGGATGAAATTTTCCGTTCTGACATCGCGCGTTGCTTCGGGCTTTTTAAGGGTCAGGTCGTAGTGATGATCCATACCGGTTCCCGTGGATTCGGTCACCAGGTATGCACCGACAGTTTACGTTTCATGCAGAGCGCGATGAAAAAATACGGTATACATGTTCCTGATAGGCAGTTGGCTTGCGCACCTCTTTTTTCAAGTGAAGGGAAGACATATTTAGCCGCTATGGCGTGCGCGGCGAATTTTGCCTGGGCAAACAGGCAATTCATAACTCACCACGTGAGGGAGAGCTTTGAAAAAATATTTGGTTCTTCAGCCGAACGGTTGGGGATGCACGTTCTATACGATGTAGCTCACAACATCGCGAAAATCGAACGCCATGAGGTGGGAGGAGAAGAACGTGATGTATGTGTTCACCGTAAAGGAGCGACCCGGGCTTTTGCGGCAGGGGACCCGGTTCTACCGGAAGCATACCGTGCAGTTGGACAACCGGTACTCATTCCAGGAGATATGGGGACCGGATCATACATTCTTGTTGGAACACAACAGGCAATGAAGGAAACGTTTGGATCCACCTGTCATGGAGCTGGAAGAATACTCAGCCGTTCGCAGGCAGACAAACGTTCACGGGGTAGGGATATCGAGGCAGAGCTTTTGGCTAAGGGTATCATGGTAATGGCCAAGAGTCGTTCCACCTTGCGTGAAGAAGTAACCGAAGCATATAAAAGCGTGAAAGCGGTAGTAGAAACGGTGGAGCAATCAGGAATTTCGTTGAGGGTAGCCTCAACCCGCCCCCTGGGAGTGGTGAAGGGGTAGCAAGGCGTTTTATCGGAAAAGAGGAGATGCAATGCTTGATTGGAAATGGGTGAGAGAAAACCGGAAAACAGTTGAAGAAGCTCTGTATCAGCGCCGGACGAAAGTTGATATCCAATCCATTTTTGAACTGGATGAGGAACGACGCATGCTTCAACAGGAAGCAGACGGTCTTAAGGCACAACGGAATGAAGCTTCGCGGAACATAGGGAAAATGAAAAAAGAGGGAGCCGATCCAGGACCGATAGTAACGCAGATGCAGAAAGTATCGGAAAGGGTTAAAAATATCGATATCCGGCTTAAGGAGCTCGAAGAATCATGGAGAGAGAGGTTGTTGTGGATTCCCAATGTTCCCCATTCAAGTGTTCCCATTGGTGAAGGCGAGGGTGATAATGTTGATGTAAAGCATTGGGGGGACATACCAGAATTTTCTTTTCCTCCTCGTCCTCACTGGGAGATTGGTGAAGGATTAGGGATTCTGGATTTTGAACGGGGCGCAAAGATAGCCTCTTCCCGTTTCACGGTGCTCACCGGCCAGGGAGCACTTCTGGAAAGGGCATTGGTGAGTTTTATGCTTGATCTTCACACCAATAGGCACGGCTACCTTGAGGTTTTTCCTCCTTTTATGGTGAATACGCAAGCCATGACAGGAACCGGTCAGCTTCCCAAGTTTTCAGATGATCTCTATCATTGCCAGGACGACCTTCATCTCATCCCCACGGCGGAAGTGCCGGTCACGAACCTGCACGCGGGGGAAGTATTACCACTTGAAGCACTTCCTCTTTTCTATACGGCCTATTCCGCCTGTTTCCGTCGGGAAGCGGGGTCATATGGGAAAGATGTGCGTGGTCTCATCCGTCAGCACCAATTCAACAAGGTGGAATTAGTGAAGTTCACCCATCCAGACACATCCTACCAGGAGCTTGAAACACTGCTTGAAGATGCATCACGCGTACTTGAACTTCTTGAACTCCCTTACCGGGTAGTCACTCTTTGTACCGGTGATTTGGGTTTTGCGGCGGCCAAAACGTATGATATCGAAGTATGGGTTCCCTCACAACACACCTACCGTGAAATATCCTCCTGCAGTAATTTTGAAGATTTCCAGGCCCGCCGTGCCGATATCCGCTTCCGGGATGAAAGGGGGAAGCCCCGCTTTGTCCATACCTTGAACGGATCGGGGGTTGCGGTGGGAAGGACGATGGTAGCGATTTTGGAAAATTATCAGAATGAAGACGGGACGGTGACCATCCCGAATGTACTCCGTCCTTTTATGGGAGGAATGGATCGGATTGTACCCAGGGAAGGAGTGGTATGAGTGGAAAAAATTGGTATCGGCATGATCGGATATGGCTTCATCGGGAGAATCCACGCTCTGGCGTTTTCTTCTCTGCCGTATTATTACGGGGAACTTCCCGCTCTCCCTGAAATTCTGGGAATATGTACTTCCTCGCCACAAAGTGCTCAAAAAGCAGGAGAAGAAATCGGGGTGGACTTTGTTACACACCGTCTTGATGAATTATTGGCACGGGAAGACATCCAGATTGTGGTTGTCGCCACACCGAACATTCATCACCGTGAAGCGGTGGAGAAAGCGGTTGAAAAGGGTAAAGCAGTATATTGCGATAAACCTTTGGCCATGAACCTCGCAGAAGCAAAAGCTGTGGCGGAAACGGTGGATCGTTCCGGCATACCATTTGGAATGGCTTTTCAGTACCGTTTTATACCCGCTCTCATGCGCGCACGGGAACTCATCGAGGTAGGAAAGGTGGGGGAGATATTCAGGGCACGGGTGGCCTATCTCCACTCAGGGTATATAGACCCTGCTCGGCCGATGAAATGGCGCCTGCGGCGTGAAATGGCCGGTGGTGGGGCGCTGGCGGATTTAGGGTCCCATGTTGTCGATCTGGTGCATTTTTTGGTGGGAGATACTCAGGTAACTTCTGCCCGCACGCGTACCTTTATCGATGAACGTCCCGTGGAGGCCAGCTCTTCCAAGCGAGAAAAGGTATTGGTAGATGACTGGTGTGAAGTAGCGTTTCATCTCTCAGGTGGAGCGGAGGGTACCATTGAAGCAAGCCGTTTCGCCACTGGAAGCTGTGATGAAATCCGGCTGGAAATCGAAGGGTCGAAAGGGAGCATACGCTTCAACTCCATGCAGCCCAATTACCTGGAATTTTACGATAATTTTCTTCCCAAAGGTTCCTATGGGGGACAGCGCGGTTTCCAGCATATCGAAGCCGTCCAGCAGTACCCGCCCCCAAATCTTTTCCCCGGGAAAAATGCGATTGGCTGGGTACGTTATCATATCGCATGTGCCCATGATTTTTTAATGCGCTATGGCGGAAAAGCCTGTCTTGGAGCGGGAACAGCGGACGGGGTAAGGGTACAGAGGTTCCTGGAAGATGCCTACCGCTTGAGCGGGTATGCCACTTGAGGAAGTACGCGGAAACGCTGTATACTATTCCATGAAGATGCGGAGGGATGTCCGAATTGGCAAGGAGCCGGTCTTGAAAACCGGTACGCCGCAAGGCAGTGTGGGTTCGAGTCCCACTCCCTCCGCCAGTTGGCCGGTGCGTGGGTAAAACACCGCAAATTTCATTATGAATATGATAGTCGAAAAATTCCTTATTGCAGGTGGAAACATAACCGCTTTGGTGTACGATTGTCCTCTTTCAGATAGGGTCAGAACCTCAAAAAAACTTCTCAAGGAAGTTGAGCAGGTTGGTTTCGTTTCCACGAATGCGACTCTCCCAAACTTAACGATGATGGGTGGAGAGCTTTGCATAAATGCAACATTAGCATTTGCGGCCACATTAGGGAAAAATGAAAGACTCTCCACCAGCGGTTTGAAAACCCCAATCCCTTATGCAAATAAAAAGGGCTCAACGACTATCAAAATCCCTTTCAAATTCAAAAAGGATAAAAATATTATTTTACTCGACGGGATTGGATTTATTCTTTATGATGTACAAGAAAAGTCAGGAATAACGAAATCGGAACTTTCAGATTTATCAGATAAATATAAACTTCCCGCTTTTGGTGGAATTATCTATAACAAAAACAAGATAACTCCTTATGTTTATGTATCAGAAGTTGATTCATTTGTGAAAGAAACCGCTTGTGGTTCAGGAAGTGTCGTTTTTAGTATTTATTCTGGAATTCAAGATGTCATGCAACCAACAGGGAAAATAATCAGCATTCATAAGAAAGAGGGATATTTTGACATCTCTGCCCAAGTCACAAGGTATGAATAAAGAAAAAATTCAGAAATGACATAATGGATAAAAATAATGAAATCACTAGAACCTAATTAGGTGTGTTATGAAGGAAGGAATATCGAAGGTGAAAAGCACATTTTGTATTATTGCTCTGTTAATGGTTATCCTACCGGCTCTGCCTTCCTTTGCCCAGCGTTATAATCCTTCCCTTGAATGGCAGGAAATATCCACGCAAGATGTCCGGGTAATTTTCCCCCGTCATCTTACCGATACAGCCAGGAGGGCTGTATCGATTATAGAGGAAGTAATCCCGGAGCTTAAGGTATTAACAGGAGCTACGCTTCACTATCGGCCGGCTATTGTTCTCCATGATCAGACCGATTCCTCGCAAGGATATGCCGATCCCTTGCAGGGAGAGATACATATATCCATTTCTCAACCTTCTGATCTTACTTTCGGTTCCCGACCAGGCAGCTGGCTGCGGTTGGTGCTTGCCCACGAGCTCGCCCATCTTTTTCACCTTGGTGCTGTGGGAGAAGGGTTTACGTTGCTGCAATCAATTTTAGGATACGTGGTGCTTCCAAATGTGGTACAGCCCATGTGGGTATGGGAAGGATATGCCATGTACGCCCAAGGTTTGGCAGGGGCAGGAGGGGGAGCGGACAATCCCGTTTATCGAATGTATCTCCGTGACCATGCATTGCGTGATGATTTTGTGCAACCACACCTTCTCCGGGGGTACAGCTTTCTGGAGCGATTCCCGGGTCGTACAGGAGTGTATGTTTATGGAGCAAGTATGATCGACTACATCGCTGAACGGTTTGGTGAGGAATCATTGGCTGAAATAAGTTCCCTGCGGGCAGAACTCTTGAGCTTGCGGGGTTTTGAGCGTGCGGTGAAAAGAGTATTGGGACTTTCCATGGAGACGTTGTGGGAGGATTGGCAGGAATATATGAAAGCAAAAGCGTTGCAGGATAAAGAGCGAGTGAAAAAAGAAGGACTGACTCCCTTTACCGTTATCGGTGGGAAAGGTTTTTCCTCCCGTGGTGTTGTACTTGACCCTGCGCACTCTCGAATAATCTATACCCTGCATCATCCTCACTATCCGGCTGGCATATGGACACTTGATCTTGAAGGTGGAGAGGAAAGGCTCCTTGTTCGAGGATCGATAGCGGGAAGACCCGTTTATTCAACTGATGGAGAACGATTGGTTTACTCCAGGAGGGTGAGGGGGATTTTTTCCGATTGGAACGATATCTTCGAATATCACTTGAAGCAAAAGAAAGAAACGCGCCTCACAGAGGGACTGCGGGCTTGGAGCCCTGTTTACTATGAAGACAGTGTTCTTTTTCTCCGGCGAAACGTAGAGAACGAAGGAATATATACTCTTGGTCAACAAGAGCCTCTCTTCGTTTTCGAAGATACGTTTCGCCCCCTAGAGTTAGTTTTGTGTCCACAGGGAAAAAAGTTTGCGGTTTCCGGTTGGAGGGACGGAATGTTTCAAACAGCCTTGCTGGATGCAACAAGCGGGGATATGTCTTTTCTTCCTACCGGGCGCTGGGCGGCATTTTCTCCCTCATTTACCGATGACGGGTCTTCGCTTCTTTTTATTTCAGATCGGTTCGACATGTTCAATGTGTATGCGTATTGTTTGAAAGAAGAAACCATATATCAACTGACAAATGTGACAGCTGGTGTCTTTGAAGCTGCCTTTAGCGGGGATGATCTATATGCCGTGGTTTTTGTGCCTGATGGATATGCACTGGTGCATTTTCATCTTCCCCGCGACCTCTGGAGATCAGCAGATTTTGGTTCAGATACTAGAGATTCCTTGCTTTTTGATCTTTCTCCGGTTCCTGATGCACCGGTTTCATCCTACAGGCCTTTTTCATACCTGGGTCCCCGTTACTGGATTCCCTTGCCTTACGGTTTTTCCATTGAAGGGAGGGACCCGCTTGCTTTTCATACCTACAGAATCGCACTGGAAACTCCACCGGAGAGCGGATGGCGGGGTGATATCTGGTATAGAGGGTTATTTGCTTTTCCCGAATTCGAAGCAAGGTTACGTTTCGAAGAAGAACGTTATGAAGGAGCTGTTCATATCCGGATTCCCTGGAAAACTGCAAGAAATGGTGAGAGGTACCTGGGAGTGGGGTGGGAACAATCGTTTATTGAGCATGAGATGAAGAGTGACTACTGGAGAGGACTGAGGCTCGGGCTTGGTGCGTCGTATTCCAGTGCAAACGAACATTGGTTCAGGGGAAGCGGGTGGGATGTATCTCTGCGATACGGTCACTGGGGAGAAGAGCCGGCAAAAGTTGGTGTGGCTTCATGGTGGACCTTTGCTCGACGTACCGGTAGGCATGGGGTGAGATGGGGATTCAGCGGTGCGGTAGGAGCCGCTGATGTGGCCGGATGGTTTACGGGAGGTGGGCGTAGTGGTTCCTGGCCTGTAGCGGGATATGCTCCCGGAGAAATTTACGGTCGATATGCCGCTAAGGCACGTCTTGAAGCACGTATCCCGTTAATACGGATCGATAGCCCCTTGGGGAACATGGGTATTATTCGGGGTATCGATGGTACGGTTTTCGCTGATGGAGTTTTGATGGGGGAAGAGTTGCACGATTTACATCCCCTGTTTTCGGTAGGAGCGCAGATTTCCCTCAGTGCCTATATTGCCGAGGAAATTCCTTTTTCAGTTACCTTGGGGGTTGCCCAACCACTTGAGCATGGCCGTGAGCCCGAGTGGTATGTGGAGGCAGGAGTAAGCTTTACCTTTTGATATGAAAAAAGCCGGAGTTCTTTACCCCGGCTTTTTTCTGTAAGAAGGCATTCAGTAAATAGTGACTTCGTTGTCGTAATAGGTGGGGGTAAAGGTTTTTGAATGTGAAATACCCCAATCTTTCACTTCCACATGGCAAGGGACATTCACCGGCACTTCATAAACATTCACCAAGCACCTGTTTGGGCGAAGGTAAACATCGGGAATCTTGTTTTGATTCACATATACATCACCAAACACAGCAGTACTTCCCGAACAAATGGTAATTTTTACATTACCGGGCAGGGGACCGTTTCCGTTACATCCGGAGATGAGGACCATGCTCGAAAGCAATGCTATCACCATTATCACTAATAAGGCATTCCGATGGTTACGCAAAATACATCACTCTCCTTACCTGGTTTTTTCAGCTTGGCATATGTTGGTGGTAAAAATAACATGTTTCTCAAGTACCATTTCTACATACATCCACCTCCTTACCCCAATCAATGGAAGATAAATATAAGTGCCAATGCGTGACACAGAATACCGTCAACGGTATAAATTTTTTTCTTTTGCGAGCGGCCGTTTCTGCGTCAGGTAAAACCGAAAAAAGGGAAAAAGCATACAGCAGGGTATTCCCGCTTTTCTTTCACTGGGAAAATCACGCGGGTTCCCGCCGGATACTCTCTTTTGGATCAGTACTTATACGGAAACGAGGGAGATATTCAGGATAGGTACGCTGAATATAATCGATCAGTTTCTCTCTGACCTCGCAGCGTAACTCCCATGCCGTGGGGGAATCCTCAGAGCTCATGAGAGCACGCAACTCCATGGTGGTTTCCCGGGAGTCTGTAACTTGCAGCGCCCAACCTCTCCCATCCCACCAGCGGGATTGTTGGAGTATTTCGTGAAGTTTTTTACGCAGGTCGTCTACCGGAAAGCGGTAATCAACATAGAGAAAAACCGTTCCCAGCATTTCAGCCGTTGTCTTTGTCCAATTCTGGAAGGGATGTTCGAGGAAGTAGGGAGTGGGAACTACCAGGCGGCGTGCGTCCCAGATACGCACCACGACATACGTAAAATTTATCTCCTCGATGCGACCCCACTCATTATCCACGATAACCACGTCATCGAGACGAATGGGCTGAGAGATAGCGATCTGGATGCCGGCAAGGAGTGTCCCGACCGTGCGCTGGGCCGCAAAACCGATGACGATACCCATAACACCAACAGAGGCCAGGATCCCCGTACCAACATGCCGAAAGGTCTCAAAGCGCATCAGAGCAATTGACAAGAAGATAACAACGATCACTATTATCCCCAGCCGTTTGAACACTCCGAACTGAGTATGAATCCGCCGGGCAGCAAGATTATCTTTTGTTTCTACCCGGTATCTTTCGAGCAATGTATCTTCGGCGACAAAGAGGGCCTTGATAATCATCCAAGCCCCGAGGGCCATAAAAGCTATGTACATTGCTGTACGCGATACTTCAGCGAATACTTCCGGTAAAATGGGGTCATACAAGGGCAAAAGGGCGCGTAACGCGAATAGGATGAATAAAATTTGCATCGGTTTCCGCATACGGGTCAATAGGTGTTTATCAAATCGGTAGGGAGTTTTTTTCACCAGTCGTTGCAAAACGGCAAATACAATGAAATGGATAAACCAGGCCACAACCACTATACCGGCGGATACAAATGCGAGCCATAGGTAAGATAACGCTCGTTCCATCATTGACCTCCAATTTCATGAGCAGTAAGGAATGCTGAGCAATAAGCAGGAAGATGAAAGTATAGGAAAAACCACATTTTTGATAAAGATATGAGAGTGAAAAATATATAATTCTCTCCATAGCAATATTTATTTAATTCACTCATAAGAGCAGTATACAATATTTTTTCACAAAATAGAAACAATGCTTAATCCGCATAATTATTCATAAATTCATAAAAAGCTATACAATGAGAATTTTATCGTATCAATGTGCAATACTCTTCCATGCATGGTAATGATGGAAGAATCGCAGGCAAGGCGGCAATGGTTATGGTCTGCAATGGAGGCAGGTGTGGGGGTGTCTTGAGACTGGTGCCACATGTTAAGATGAACGACGGTTTATTGGATATGTGTTTCGTAAAAAACATCAATCTACAGTCTTGCCGGAAGCATTAACAGTTATTGTGCCTTAGCTGGAAACTCCATAATGGTTTTTAAGGTGTTGAAGACATCTCCCGCACCGAATCACATAATGTTTTAAGGTTAGAGACCGGGGTCCCCGGTGGTATTTCGCATCCAGCACTGAGTATGAAGGGCATTCCGGTTTTGTGATAGCATTCAAGGCTCTTTTTAAAAACGTCTTCACGATTACCCTGCAGCATGATTGATACCGGGTCTACATTTCCGCAAATTGTGATACTTGGTCCTAAAACACGGCGAGCTTCAGCAAGATCCACCATCCAGTCCAAGTCAACTATATCGGCCCCGGTACGGGCAAGGTAGGGAAGAAGTGCCGTGGTGTTTCCACATATGTGGAGTTTGACTTTCGACCCCATTTGATGAATGCTCTGGATAAGTTTTCTCTCATAGGGAAGGACGAGTTCTTCGAACATGGAGGGGGATGTCATGGAGGCAGCTGCATCTCCTATTCCAATTATGTCTGCCCCTGCTTCAACTTGGGATTGTGCGAAACGCACAGCGGCTTGAAGAGTCACCTCCAGCAGGGTATGTACTTTTTCAGGGTGATCTAGTGCGTCGATCATCAGGTTTTGCACTCCCCGGAGATCACAAGCCTCGGCGAAGGGTGCTTCCACCCATCCTACCACCGGTACAGATGTTCCCACTTCCCGTTTTAAACCTTCCACCGCACGAAGGCGGTCAGCCATTCGGGGGTGTTGTTCAGGATCGGGAACTTTGAGTGTCTGAATTTCATCGAGGTTGCTAAGAGGTGTTTTTTTCATTGCTGGAATAGCATCTTGGGGGTACTCGAAGGTCGCACCGAAACCTTCTGTTTCCCTGAAGGGATCGGATATAACCATCACCATATCGAAACTGAATTTTTCCAGGCAGCGCAGGTAGCTTTCTACCAATACATTATGATCAAGGTAATAATCACGATACGTACGACCAATAAATGAAGCGGCATACGCCATCAGTATGGGATTCACCGCCGGATGGTCGGTCAGTTTTCCTTCCAAGGTATTCATAACGCGTTCGTAACTGTTCATCATGCATCTCCTCTGTAGATGCCGTGAGGGGTAAGGAGTGAGGGGTGAGGAGTAAAAGATTCACTTCTTACGGCTCACGGCTCATTGTTTCTCATTGTATCATTACAAGCCAGAGGCTCGAAAAGCGGCCCTAAATGGGTATATGCATATCCAATGGGTAGTAGGGGGGAACCGGTATTTCTCCCTACAATTCTTCGATATTCTCGTGTTCTTAAGAGAATACCACATTCACGGGAAAATATGGAGGAGGGGCAAGCACTTGTTCAGGCGGATTCCCGGACTTTCAGCTGAAAAGGCAATATAATGTGGGTTTCTTCAAGTCTTTCACCATGTATCATTTTGAGAAGCAGCTTCATCCCTTCTTTTCCTAAACGGTATTTTGGTTGATGAACGGTTGTGAGAGCGGGTGAAATGTAAGCTGATACAGGCAAATCGTCAAAACCTGCCACTGCAATATTTTTTGGAACAGAAAACCCTTTTTTTTGCAATGCCTTGATGGCTCCAATCGCAATGTCGTCGTTTGCAGCGAATATAGCTTGAGGTGGTTCATTATTTTTTAAAAGATGAAGGCAGTTTTTATAACCACTTATAACAGAAAATTCTCCAAATCGTACATAGGGAGGGAGTGGAATGATGCCCCGTTCACGCAGTGCCCTGCGGTATCCACTCAGGCGGTTCTGAACCGCTACGGTGTCATTGGGGGGACCTCCCAGGAAAGCGATAGAACGATGACCCTTTTCAAGGAGATAACGGGTGATGTGGTAAGCGGCAGTCTCGTTATCTATATTGATGGAGGGAAGAATGGGCGAAGAATAATCCTGTGAAATGAGGACGGTAGGAATAGAGAGCTTAGCAAGGAAATCGAGTTCTCTGTCCCCGAGTTTGCTGATCATGAGCAAAGCTCCGTCAGCTTTGCGTTCAGCGAAAGTATCTACGGCTTGTAAGAATTTATCCGGGTGTTTCCCCTCGGTAAGAACCACTTGATATCCATGCTGATCGGCTATATTTTCGATTCCCTTGACAACCCGAGCGAAAAATGGTCCTGATATATCAGGAATAACCACGCCGATCATGCGGGCGCTTTTTTTTCGGAATTGTCGGGCCAGGAGGTTGGGCCGATATCTCAGTTTTTCCATGGCCTCAAGAATGCGTTCGCGGGTTTCGGGACGCACTGCAGGATCGTTATTGAGTACCCGTGAAACAGTAGCAATCGATACTCCAGCTATTTCAGCAACATGATTAATGGTTACTACGGATTGAGAGGAACGCCGGTTAATTCCAAAATCATAACCAGTTTCACGAAAGGCAAGCAACACTTTCTCTCGTGTTCGAGGGTGGACATTGGATAAATTATTGAGTACACGAGAAACCGTAGCGGTGGAGACACCGGCATTTTTTGCTACATCTTTAAGTGTAATCACCGAAATCCACTCTTCTCGGAAATTTTTCTTAACTCCCCATGTATGGAAACATTTACATTAACTTTAAATTTTGAG
>SKXZ01000134.1 GCA_007128145.1 Candidatus Nitricultor lacus
AACTTACGAACAAGGTCAAATAGCTTACCAGAGGCAAGATTATTCTCAAGCAATATCTTACTTTCGGTCGGCTGTGGACGCGAATCCGCGTTTCGAGGATGCATGGTATTGGATGGGTGTCAGTTATTTAAGAGCAGGTGATAATGCGAACGCGATATCCTCTCTCCAACGGGTACTTGAGATCAATTCCGACAATGCGAATGCACAATACTGGCTCAATCAGGCAAGGCGTTGAAAAAAAGGAGCGAGGTTATCCTTGCCTCGCTCCTTTTTGAGACTTATAAGAACATACGCATACATGTGAGTGCGTAAGAGGTATCCTGGTATGAGGTGGAGTACGGTATAATGAAAAAGAAGACAATTACGGGAGGGTTGTGTATGGATCGACAGCACATGTTTCGGGTTGTGATAGTCCTCCTGGCTGCTGTTTTACTTTTGTCCTTTTTTTTTCCAGAGTTATCCGCTTTATACGCTGAAGATACAATACAATCCGAATTTGCCGAAATTGTGCCGATCGATGCTCTTGGCGTGAAAGAATTTTCGGAATCATTGGCTCGAGTCGCTCAGTGGGGTGAACCACCGGCATATCTTTTCCCTCTCAATGGTGAAAAGGGAATCAGTTTTGCCGCCGTGAAGAAAGGTGATATATATTTCTTC
Organism: Candidatus Nitricultor lacus; assembly: GCA_007128145.1. Lineage (GTDB taxonomy): Bacteria > Atribacterota > Atribacteria > Atribacterales > Atribacteraceae > Nitricultor > Nitricultor lacus. Next base: position 658 of record SKXZ01000134.1, read on the forward strand.
CGCCATTTATTAGAACCACCTTATCTTGAAGTGTGGCGTGTTTTTGAGCAGGCAGCTTTAGGTGATGCCAAAATTCACCTTGCTCTCCGCTGGCCATATCTTGAGATATGGAGCCAGGCGCCATTTATGGCCCGGGAGCAGCGACTGGTATTGAAAATAGAGGAAGATGCAGTAGTTGAGTTCCTTCGTGAGACGGCAGATCCAACAGAAGAGGAATTGGTGAGGATTCGAGGACTTATTCAGGAGGGGCGGCTCGATGAAGTGGAGCCGTTGGATGATATCTTCTTGCTTTATCCTCTATCATATCCTGAATATCTTGGTATGGCGTCGTATGCCGTAGCGAATGCTCATAATATCGCACTGGGGCTTTTCCGTTCCGCGGACCCGCAAGAAGCAGCCGAAGTTATGGAATGGGGCCTTTCGTATTACCTCTCCTGCTATCCCTCACAGAGGAGCCGTCCGGATGAAAATGTAGATTTTTCTGATCCATCAACCCTGAAAAGTGAACGGCTGGATGAGTATTACCAATTTCCAGTGGTGTCGGTTCCCCTGCCACGCCTTGCTTTGTACTTGAACGATTATGCTTTTTTCATTGCTGAAATGGGCAATACGGTACGAGCGGAACAGTACCTGAAGCAAGTGGTGGAATTGGATGCAAGCCGTACGGTAGCTTACTTGAATTTGGGTGACGTGAGCTGGCAGCTGGGAAAAGTTGATGCCGCAAGATTCTACTACCAGGAATACCAGAGATTACTGGGAGGACATGTTCCACCAGGCAGGGTGACAGAAAGATTGCGCTGATAGGAGCGTTTGTCTTGCGTTCGTTCGCATGCTGTGTTACATTGAATCACTACCGAGCTGCAGGGCATGCAATGCTTGCTCGGTTGAGGTAGGAAAGATATTGAAAAAACAATGAAGGGGAGCAGTAGAGGTTACAAAGGGTTGAAAGAGAGCCGGGAGGGTGAAAACCGGCAACCCTTTCCCTTGAATCCACCCCGGAGTTCCGGAAGTGAACGAAAAGGTGAGCTTCCGGCGCTTGAAGCGTTATCACATGAAGGGTGCACGGCACCGAAAAAGGGTGGTACCGCGAGTAAACTCTCGCCCCTTGGGGCGGGAGTTTTTTGCGTGAATACGTTGTTTGAGAGAGGAGACCCGTGAATGAGGGTTATGTTTCCAAGGGTTTCTGCGAGCTTTCAACGGTATGCTTCATCAGCCGTGGTGCAGGAGGAGATACGGGAGAGGCTTATTGGATTTCAGGATTGGATAACTGGCATCGAGCAACGCGTCAAAAAACTTCTTCAGACAGAGCATGATCTCTTCCTTTTTGCCGGTACCGGAAGTGGGGGATTGGAAAGTGCATTAGTCAATATGTTTTCACCCCGGGACAAGGTAGTGTTCCTGGTAATGGGTGAGGGCGGAAAACAGTGGGCGGAGATTGCTGATATCTTCTGCCTGGAAACGGTCCGCATGGGCGTGGAATGGGGTCGTTCAATCGATACTCAGGATCTTGACCTTCTCTTGTCTCGTGGACCGGGAAAGGGCGCCAAGGGGGTGTGTATCACCCACAATGAGCTCTCAACCGGTATAAGCACTGATATAGAGGGTATTGCCAATGTATGCGCGCAAAATGATATTTTGTGTCTTGTGAACGCTGAACATTCTCTGGCGGCGGCTGACCTGCAAACGGATAAGTGGGGAGGGGACGTTGTAGTGTGTGCATTGCCAGGAGGTCTTTTGATACCCGAGGGACTCACTTTTTTGAGTATTAGCCCTAAAGCCCATGAATATGCTCATTCAGCAGCTTCTTCTTGCTGTTACTGGAGCCTGGAAAGAGCCCTCAACAGAATGGATAAAGACCTAAAAAAAGCGTCTTTGTACTCAAATGCACCGATGCTGTATGCTTTGGAAAAGGCACTTGATTTGGCAGAAGATGAGGGCGTCCAAAATGCCTTTGAGCGACACAAAGTGTATTCCCAGGCGATTCGACAAGGCATAGAAGCTATGGGCCTTGAATTGCTGGTAAAAGACCAAGCCCGTGCTTCACCTGTAGCTACAGCCGTAATGGTGCCGGAAGGCGTGAATAAAAAGAAAATGTACGATCATCTGGGTATGTACGGTATTTTTACCGACAATTCACCTTCCCGGCTTGAAGGAATGGTTTTCAGTATTGTTCATTTGGGGTATCTCGATATAACAGATATTTCTCATATTCTTGTGGTTCTTGGGTTGGCTTTTCGCACCCAGGGTGTCGCGGTAAATGTTGAAGCTGGACTACAAACTGTGTGGGAGGTGTTGCGGTATGAGCAAAATTAAAGTGCTCTGTGCATTCGGAGTTCCTGATGATATGGCTCGAAGGCTCAAAGAAGAAATCGGACCGGTGACTATACTCAACTCCCATGAAGAGGATGAGATTGTGGAAGCTATCAAGGACCAGCATGTATTCGTGGTTCGGTCCAAGCCCAAGGTTACCCCCCGTATTATCGAGAATGCGCCGGTTTTACGGGTAGTGGCCAGACCCGGTGTGGGAACCGACAATATCGATAAGGAAGTCTGCGCAAGGCGTGGTGTTGAGGTAGTGAACACTCCTGAATCATCAATTACCAGTGTATCAGAGCTCACTGTAGGTTTGGCGGTAAGCTTGATGAGGCATGTCTATACCACATGCGCGCTGCTCAAAGAAGGCCAGTGGGCGAAGGGAAAGTACACTGGAAAAACGGTGGAAGGAAAAACATGGGGAGTTATTGGTTTTGGGGGGATCGGCCGCAGGGTTTCCGAGATCGCACGAGTGCTGAGAGCGGAGGTTATCGGGTTTGACCCCTATGTGCCGGAGGAAGAGTTCAGCAGCCGGGGAGTAAAAAGAGCACTGAGATTAGAGGATTTGTTGGAAAAAAGCGATA
>SKXZ01000148.1 GCA_007128145.1 Candidatus Nitricultor lacus
GATTGGAAAGCCAGTTCGTGTCTTACCCCCATGGCGTGGGTAAGAAGAGCCGACCCAAATTTTCTCGCCAAAGATGCGCGTATCCTGGTTTCAAAAAAGAACCATACATGTGCTCCTTTGCCTGACCTCGAACGTTCGACGGCAAGCGGGATGTGCTTTTGAGTGCAAATATCTCTTATAACAGAAACATCTCTTTCCCAGCTTCCACCGTCAAAGTCGATGGCGAGGAAATAACACGTTTCATCGGGGAGCATAGGATAAATCCCGAAAACGTCTGTTCCCCTGAGGTGTTTGCTTATTACCTCCGGGCTTACAACCGAATATTTTTTGTTTGTACACCCCGTGCATTTCATTTTTGGTTTACGGCAAAGACCATAAACCCATTCATTCAGGCATACTGGAGAATAGCCCGATCGACCCTTTTTGTTCTGCCATCTTTTTGCATACACATCATTTCTCCCTCTGAACAAAGACATAAAAAGCTTTATTTTTTCAGCGGGAGAACTTCTATTGTTTAAAGCCCTTTCGCTGTCCTGATTTTCTGCATCCTTTGCGGGAGTGTTATTGAGGCAATTGGTGGTTTCAGCTGGCAGAAGACCAAGAAGCTTGCGGTACTCCTCGTTTTCCGCTTTTAAACTCTGGTTTTCTTCTCTTAACCTTTGGCATTTCTTTAAAAGCTCATTATAATCCAACTTTGTTCACCGATAACCGTAACTTAACACTGCCTTTTCACGCCAAGTTGCCCAGATACGGCATCCAGTTTTTTATCCAAGGTCCATAATGCTGCGTTTGACAACAATACTGAGAGCAGTAAATGAATATCAATATAGCCTATGCCTTTTCCCATCAGTTGATGATGGTCGATGAATTGTAGCGCCTCGTCATATTCTCCCTGGACAGCCATAGGGAGTTCCTGTAAAAGCGACAGAATTTCTGACCTGTTCCTGAGATTCCCACAGGCAAGCTCACCAATGACAAAAGGATGCGTTACAACCTCCCCGGCTTCCAGTAACGTCACCAGGTCACTATTACCTTCCCGGAGGTGAGACACCCAGACTGAGGTATCAACGAGGACCATTCTCTTGCGATCCCATTCTTCGGCGGGGTATCCTGTGTAACTCTCTTTCGGTCCCTCCCAGTTTGGCGAGCCTGATCCCGCTTTCCCGGGCAATCAGGGCTTCCAAGCCAAGCCTGACCAGGGTGGTTTTTTCTTGAATACCGGTCAACCTTGATGCCTTTTCAATTAACCGGTCTTCTATGTTTAAGGTTGTCCTCATGGTACTGTCCTCCAACACATATATCATATGTATTAGTATGCATATATAATGCATATGTGTCAAGCAAGTTGCATACGGATACAGGCCGGGAGGAATTGAATCATGAAACATAGATTGCCACGCCTCGCACATTGGTTGCCACGCACCACTCACGGTGGTGCTCGCAATGACATCAGAAATAATGAGCTATGAGCCGTAAGATGTGTGATCTTTTACACCTCACCCCTCACGGTCAATTATCCCCCCTGTTCACCGTTCTTGACAATCGCATTCAATGTTCGGTTAGGGTGTTTCCCGGAATCTCACTCGACGGTGACACTTTTGGCCAGGTTACGGGGTTGGTCGACGTCGCATCCTTTCTCCACCGCGACATGGTAGGCAAAGAGCTGCAGGGGAATAATGGCCGTAAATGGAGTGAGGATCTCATGAACATCCGGGACCTCTATACAATGGTGCGACAGGCTTTGCACGTCCCGGTCTCCTGATGTTGTCAAGGCCAGAACTTTCCCCTGCCGGGCTCGGATTTCCTCCAGGTTCCCCAAGGTTTTAGTCCGGTTTTCACCCTTCCCTACCAGTACCATGCTGGCTACATCCGGTTCAACAAGGGCTATGGTTCCGTGCTTCATCTCCCCGGCACACAGGCCCTCGGCATGGATGTAAGATATTTCCTTGAGCTTCAAAGCACCTTCCAGTGCAAGTGGATGGTAGAGACCGCGCCCTAAATAGAGAAAATGATGAAACTGATAATATTGCCGGGCTAATTCGTGAATCTTCGGTGAATCAGAGAGCAGGTCGCGGAGCAAGCGTGGAATGCTTAAGAGTTCTTGGATGATTTTTCTCCGTTCCTCGGTATTTTCCTCCTGCTTTTTCTCAGCCAAAAACAAGGCAAGGAGCAGGAAAACCGCTACCTGAGCCAGAAAAGCCTTGGTCGAAGCGACGCCTATTTCCGGTCCAGCCCTTGTAAACAGGACCCGATCGGCCAACCTCTCCAGAGAACTTCCCATCACGTTACACACCGCCAGCACCGGCGATCGATGTTTTCGGGCAAGTGTAGTCGCAGACAATGTATCGGCGGTTTCTCCTGACTGGGAGACAGCAATCACCAGTGTTCGTTCATCGACCAGTGGTTTCCGGTAGCGGAATTCGGATGCGTACTCCACCTCTACCGGTAGTCGTGCGATTCGTTCGATGAAGTGTTTGCCGAGCATACCGGCATGGGCAGCCGTACCACAGGCGATGATGCACACCCGCTCCCAGTTTGGAGTCCAGTTGTTTAACTCTTCGAACATGACCATCCCGTGCAGGGGATTCACCCGTCCGGCCAAGGTATCTTCAAAAATGGTTGGTTCCTCGAAGATCTCCTTGGCCATGAAGTGCTTGAAACCGCCTTTTTCCGCCCGGACCATATCCCAGGGAACTGTGTATGGCGTGTGTCCTTCACGTCGATTCCCGGCAAAATCGAAAATGTCCAAGCTTTCAGCACTCAGGCGCACCACTTCGCCATCTTCGAGGAATACAACCTGACGGGTGTATTCCAGGATCGCCGGGATATCGGAAGCCAGAAATTTTTCCCCTTCCCCCATTCCTATGAGAAGCGGGCTGGCCATACGAACTCCGTAAAGCGTACCCGGTTCTTCCTGGAAGAGGACGGAGCAGGCGAACGAACCCTGGAGACGGGTAACCGCCTTCAATAGCCGGTTAAGCGGAGGGCCTGGTCCTTCAAGCAGGTGAGCAAGCACTTCGCTGTCGGTGTCGGAGGAAAAGACGTGTCCCTGGTTTTCCAGTTCTTCTCGGAGAGAGAGATAATTTTCGATGATTCCGTTGTGCACGAGTGCTGTCCTTTTCGTGCAATCCATATGCGGATGGGCGTTTCGTTCTGAAGGCAGTCCATGCGTCGCCCAGCGGGTATGACCAATCCCCCGCTGGGAATGGAATTCTGTTCCGGCCAGTTCCCGTTCTAATTCGCTTACTTTGCCCTTCGAACGAACCGAAACCAGGCATTTGTCTTGCTCCAGCGCCACCCCGGCGGAATCATAGCCACGGTAGGCAAGTCTGTTCAATCCGTTCAAAAGTATCGGTAGCGCTTCCTTCTTTCCGGTATATCCAATGATTCCGCACATGGTTTGATTCTGCTTCCTACCTTTAGTCAAGTAGATTCTTTGGTTTTAATAAGTAGAATTTTACCAAGTATGGGCTGCTGGGACAAGAAAATGTGGGTATAAAGGCGGGGGAAGGTGAGGCGGGGAAGGTGAGGCGGGGAAGGTGAGGC
>SKXZ01000163.1 GCA_007128145.1 Candidatus Nitricultor lacus
GTGGAGAAACACCCAAACCCTCAACTGCATGTAACATTTTTGATGCTGCCATGAGGTGGCAGTATGACTCAACGCTCCACTTTCGACTGCCATTCGTCCTCGACCCTCGAACGTCCCTTGCCCTAAACTCTAAACGCTCGACCCTCGACCGCCTTTATGCCTTCGACGGCATTAAAGTCACTGGATTCCCGTTTACTCATGCCGGAATGACACAACATGGCATTGCTGATATCAGATTTATGATTATAGATTTGAAATTCTTCATACTTCAGCATTCATACTTTACATGCACATTTTTACCACTTTTTTAAATTTTCTTTCTCAGAACTTTAAATCATACTTCAGCAATCTTAGATCATAAATGAACAACCCCCCTTCCCCATCTTTTTCTTTTCATCATTGTACTACTGGAAACGGGAAAAATCACCCTTCAGCTTGTGAAAATAGCAGCCGGTCGGGTACAATGGGAAGCGGTTCTATGGGGAATACTTATTTTGGGCAATATTTCAGTCATCGTGTCCTGTCTCGACCAGGCGGATTTGCCACCCTCAACAACACCCGGGATGAAAAGTTACTCTCCCACAAAGGGGATGGTTGGTTTGCAAGGGACTTGGCCGGGGATCGCACGACAGAGAAAAAGCAGGTTGAAACAGCGAGAAGATGAGATGGAGTACTCATTTACGAGTCGGTACTATTGAGCCATTGGCTCATAATGACACGATAAAAAGCGGTTGAGGGTTACCATTTGGATGTTCAGGGATGAGTGAGAACGAGGAAGAAGTTCCTATGAATGAAGCAAATTATATGTATTATCTTACTCCTCACCCCTCACTCCTCACCCCTCACTGCCTTGAGAGAGGAGCAATGAGCGCATGAAAACCTACAAAATCGGTGTTATTCCCGGAGACGGAACAGGGCCGGAGGTTGTCCGTGAAGGACTCAAAGTGTTGGAGGCGGTTTCAAAGCAGCACGGGTTTTCTTTCGAGACGGTGAATTATCCTTTCGGGGGGGAACACTATAAAAAAACCGGTGAAACCCTTTCCGACTCGGCACTCGATGAGTTCCGGACCCTCGATGCCCTGTACCTGGGGGCTATCGGACACCCCGATGTCAAACCGGGAATTCTCGAGCAGGGCATCCTTTTACGAACCCGCTTTGCCCTTGACCAGTACATAAACCTGCGGCCGGTAAAACTGTACCCCAACGTGTGGACTCCGGTGAAGGACAAGGGACCGGAAGATATCGACTTCGTGGTGGTACGGGAAAACACTGAGGGCCTGTACGCCGGGACCGGGGGCTTTCTCCGCCGGGGGACTCCCCATGAAGTCGCGGTACAGGAATCGGTGAACACGCGCATGGGTGTAGAACGCTGCCTGCGCTATGCGTTTGAATATACACGCAAGCGCAACAAGGAAAATAAACTCACCCTGTGCGGAAAAACAAATGTTCTCACCTATGCCTTTGACCTGTGGGAACGGGTTTTCCATGCAGTGGGGAAAGAATACTCCGATGTCACTACCGATTACGCGCACGTTGACGCCACCACCATGTGGATGGTGAAAAATCCCGAGTGGTTCGATGTTATTGTCACCGACAACATGTTCGGAGACATCATCACGGACCTGGGAGCCATGGTGCAAGGGGGCATGGGAATCGCAGCGGGAGGAAACATCAACCCCGAAGGAGTTTCCATGTTCGAACCTATCGGCGGATCGGCTCCCAAGTACACGGGAATGAATGTCATCAATCCACTGGCCGCGATCGGGGCGATGGTCATGATGCTTGAGATACTGGGGGAAACCCGGGCTGCGACAGCGGCGGAAAACGCTACCATCAAGGCGCTTGAAACGGGGAAAATCAAGAGTATGAGCGCGGGGAAGATGGGCCTTACCACCAGTGAGGTGGGAGACCTGGTTGTCTCTTTCCTATAGGGATTCTTCAGTGATCAAGAGGTGCTCCACCCTCCTGGGTGGGCGCGGCTCCTGAAGGTGGTGAAGCAGGTTCGGTCCCGCCCTCATGGGTGGGACCCCCCGGAATACCCGGTGATGAGGTAACCGCTCCTTCACCCGTACCCAAGGAGGGGCGGCTGCGGGCATCGGAGATGAAGCTTTGAACCTCCATCTCCACCAGGTTGAGATTACCGTATCGATTCAGAGCGTTCTCAAGCACCTGCGCGGTGCGCTGGGGGTCTATTCCCTGCCGGCGGGCGTTCTCGAGCAATCTCGCCATCCGGTACATGTCACGCTGGTCAGGATTTTTCTCCACCACTTGGCGCACGATAACGCCGGCCTGCTGCGGGTTTACCCCCAATTCCAGAAAATCCGAAAGTGACTGCACGACCATGCGTATCCGATCACCATCCCGCTCGGCCGAAGCCTTCAGGGCTTCCCGTACCGCGCTTGAAGGAACGTCATACTCGAGCGAGAGAGCAAGGCTCAACAGAAGGTCAACGTCATCGCTAGAGGCGGGATCCACCTCGTCAAGCATGCTGCGGGCTTCAGAAATACTCCCCTGCTTGGACTCGAGCGTCTGAACGATATTGTAGGGAAGAACCTGCTTGCGCAAACCCTCGCGAAGTTTCCGCACCACAGGTTCTGTGGGAAGCCCCTTGCTTTCCATGTCCACGACGATCTCAGAAACACGGAAACTGAGATATTCTTTGTCGTCTTCGTCATAGAAAGAAGAGGCCTCCTCGATGAGTGAAGTGAATGATTCCCCACCCAGAGCAGGAGAGACAGCTATACACAGAACGAGGAAGCAAGTAATGCTTAAAACTTTCATTACAGAGAGGAGCCTATTTTGAACCCGTTGACTACCAGGACGGAGTTAAACCCGCCAAACCCGTCCGCAACTTTTCGCGGAGAAAGCGGGTCGGGGAGCCATTGTTCACCGTCGATCACGAAGGCATACTGATACCTGCCAGGCTTGACCTGCACGGTGACCTGCCAATAATCCTCACCCACTTCTTCCATCTCCACGTAGTCCCAATTGCTGAAATCTCCAGCCACAGCCACAGTTTGAGGGCTTTGGCTGGGTGAATAAAAAACCAGCTCCACTCTGCGGTAACCTGCAAGCTGTGTGATCTCAAGTTGCGGCAAAATGGGCAAATCGCTGAGAAACACAGCCGCCAGGAAAAAGCAGGCCAGGCAGAGAACCACCCATTTTTTCACTTCGGAAAAAACCGGTCTGCCAGGCCTTCTGCCCTCTATCGCGTGCATCACTCGTTCGGCAAAGCCCTCGGAAACCTCTTTTTGCGGAAGGCTTTCAAGAAGCCCGCTGAGTTTTTGTTCCTTTTCCTCATGCATATTCATGTCCATCGCCTCAACTTTTAATACGGAGAAACAGGGGGGTTGGTTTCATTCCAGATACCTCTTTAAGTCTTCCTGAAGTTTCTTGCGGGCACGGTAAATATAGGTTTTTACCGTTCCTATCGGCAACGAGGTAACATTCGCGATTTCTTCGTACGACAACCCGTCGATATGACGCAATACGATTATTTCCCTGAATTTGACCGGAAGCCGCATGATAGCCCTCTCGATCTCAAGTTTCAGCTCCTGGTTGAGAATAACCCCGTCAGGGTCACAAAATGATTCCTGCTCTATGAAGTCGGCAAATTCCGATTCTTCTTCCTCTCCCACCGGATTTTGCAGGGAAAAGAAAAAAAACTTTTTTTTCCGGAAGAAGTCACGGCAGACGTTGAGAGCGATCCGGTATACCCAGGTGGAAAATTCGTAAGTATGATCATAGCGCTTGAGCTTGGAAAAAACCCGTACAAAGGTTTCCTGTGCCAGGTCTTCTGCTTCCTGGCGGTGTTTTACCATGCGGTAGATATAGTTGAAGATGGCTTTCTGGTAGCGGTAGATAACGAGCTGGAATAACTCGGTATTTCCCTGTAAAACTTCATTAACGATTTCCCGGTCTGTCTTCTCCGTCATCACAAGAGGTATCCATGGGAGAAACGCTACAACACGTTGGCTTCCAGCCAATCAATTCGAAACTGTGCGCTCTTGATGAGTGAAGAACCGTCCGCCCACTGGGCGCCAGGGTATTCACGAATTATTTTCCGGTATATATCGTAAGCCTCCCTGAACTGGCCCATCCGCTCGAGGCACAGTCCCTGGTGAAAAAGGGCGGCCGGTGCGATAGGAATACCATTATACCAGGTCCCCTGGGGGTAGCGTTCCACCGTCCTGCGGAATGCGGCCAGCGCCTCAGGATACATACCGATCTGGTAGTAGGATGCTCCTTCAAAGTACTGGGCATCATCCGATAATTCTGTATTGGGATACCGGCTGACATAGAGTGCAAACTGTGCGGCTGCTTGTTCGTGCTGGTTCATCTTCGAATAGCAGTGCGCCAGGGAATAGGTGGCCTTTCGTTCAACCTCTCCGCCATATGTCAGGGCCTTCTGGTACAATTGCGACGCCTCGTAAAAGGAACCGAGTATATAGTAGCAATCCGCCATCTCAAGATAGCTGGGGCCTGTCTTGGGGCTTTGGGGATAACGGTCAAGCAGCTCCTGGTACTGCACGATGGCGGCGGCATAGTCGCCCAGTCCCTCTCCCAAGCTTTTCGCCGCAAGGTAACGGGCGTCATCGGCAAACTCGTTGTTAGGGTGCGCGGAGGCCATGTCGATAAGGATGTCGACCGCTTGTGAGAAATCTCCCTGGTAGTAGTGAGAAGCACCCTGGACAAATTTCACTCCCGGCCCGGCTGAGCTGTTCGGATAGGAAGAAATGAACCTCGTAGATTCCACAAGAGACTTTTCGTAAAGGCCTTCTTCATAGAGTAAGAAAACATACTCATGCAGACCGTTTTCGCTCAAGGGTGAAAGCTCGACGACACCGTCAGGGTTGATCGAGGTTACAGAACCCCTTTCCACCCACACTCTCTGGAAAGCTCCTACCAGGTTCTCTCCGGAAAAGAACACGTAGCGGCTTCCTGCTGGAACCCCCTCCAGTAAAAAATCCCCTTCTCCACCACTGCGGGTGGAAACACCTTCTGATTCCACAAAGACACCTGGCAGGGGAACACCCCCGTCCTCCACCCGGCCCCCTATGGCTCCGGTATGCAGAGGACCTGGCCCCATCCCGCAACCAGACACCACGAAAACCAAAGCACCGAAAGCACATACCATGAGACAGAGTACGAGCGGAGAGCAACGCACAGACATACTATGAATCCCCCAATCTCCTTAACTCGGCCCTCGCCCGTTGAGCAAGGTCTGTTTCTGCGGGGAGGTTCTCGATAATGAGACGTAACTCCTCACGAGCCAAATCCCTGTCCCCGGTCTTAACATACGCCAGGGCAAGGTAATAGCGCACCTCCCAATACTGGGGTTGGTCCTCCAGTATGTGCTGATAAACAGACTGGGCCTTATCTGACTCTCCCATTTTATAATAAACGTAGCCAAGATGCAGCATGTAAAAGTCATTTTCCGGAGAAATCTCCAATGCTTTTTCCAGGGCCTCGAGTGCTTCCTCCCATTCGCGGATGCCGGGAGCTTCGCTGCGTACCTCGTGGATATAGGCCAGACGGAACCAGGCTCCATGGTCGTGAGGGTGTTCATCAAGGTGCTCATGGAAGGCTTGAACAGCATTATCCGAAAGCCGGAGCGCCTGCCGGTAAGAAGATATGCTCCCCCTCTCCATCAAAATGAGACCCATTTCAAAATACGCATCATGTGTCCGGATACCTTCTTCTACACAACGCTCAAAAAGACGGTATGCTTCATCAACTTCACCCTGGTAAAGGGCTTCCATTGCCTGGTCGTAGAGGCCTTCCTCGCTGAAAGCGGCGGCCTGGGGATAGAAAAACACGCAGAGCAAAAGCACGGCTACGATCAAAGGAAAGGAGCGCATTGTATCACCTCATTTGCGGTCTACGGTAAGAAATAAAAATAAGCCCATAAACGCGAATATAAAGTCCGGCATCCAGGCAGCGAGCCATGGTTCCATTATTCCTCCCCGCCCGAGCGAACGAAAGACAGACAGCATCATGTAATACACAAAAGCCAGTATGACGGTGACGATCACCCCCAGGGCACGGGTGTCACGGGTACGCTGGATACCCAGCGGCAACCCGAAGAGCACGAAAACAAGGGCGGAAAAAGGTATGGCTACCTTGAGATGGTAGGCCGTCTCGTAATTCTCCGTTCCAGCCCCGGCTTGCCGTAAGATATCGATCTGGCGAGAGAGCTCCCGGGTACCCATTTCTTCTGGTGTGCGCTGGCGGGCGAAAAAGTCTTTCAACTCTTCCCGCATGTCAATTGTCATCTCGGTAAATTCTATTTCCTGTACCAGTTGTCCCTGTTCATTGTAACGGTGTGTGACACCCTCTTTCAAGACCCAATGTTCATCGACCCACTGAGCGGTCGAAGCCAAAATGACATCAGGGTAGTCTCTCCGCCGCTTCAATTCATAAACAATGACGTTACGCATCTCCCAACTCTCGTTGTCCAATTCGTTCACGTAAAAATAACGGTTGTCAGCGTCCCGGAAAAACACATTCTGTTCTATACGGGGCGGCCCCTCTCTATATACGTATTCCCTGATAAGTGTCTGGGCCCGGTGGTTTGTTTCTGGAACGACGAAATCGTGCAAGGCGTACGAACCGATGCTCACGAAAACAGCAAGCAGAAGAAAGGGGAACAAAAACCGCTTCAAGCTTACTCCTCCTGCTTCAATTGCCACCAACTCCGATTCCCTGCACAGCCGGCCGAGAGTGAGCTGGGCCGCCAGAAGATTGGAAATCGGAAAAGTCATCACCATGTGTGCGGGAACATACAGAAGCAGTATCTGGAGCACAATGAGCAGCGGAATGCGTTTATTGACGAAAAAATCCGCGAGCTCAAACAATGTTTGCACCAGCATGACTATGGTCACGGCACCCACCCAGGTGAACATACCAGCGGCATTCTGCTTCATTATGTAGCGGTCCATTATTTTAAACAACGCTTGAAGTGCCTCCCGTGTAAATACAGTGAGTAGGGAGTATACAAAAACCCCACCTTTTGAAAGTACCGGAGAGAACCCGGTTCGGTTCCCCCACACCGTTTTTAGATGATCGCTTGAAAACTGTTCGACCGCTATTATAACGCAAGTGGGTGCTTTTTCTCACACCCGGAAACAATTCAACAAAGAGTTCATTACTTTTTTCATGCGTAAACTCATTTTCCACCTCATATGTTCCCCTATTCCCTCCATTTTATCCCGCTGCACACAAAAAAAGCCCCGAGACATACTCCTCCCGGGGCTCTCCAAGGCTTCTCAAGCAACCGTGGCTTATTCTCCGCAACCGTATTTCTTTTTCAGGATTTCATACACTTCCCGCTCCACGTCTTCCAAAACGTCGAGGCGGGGCGCATATTTGCCCCCTTGAAAAGAGGTAGCAAGAAATATGTCTACCAGTTCAAGCGCCACTTCCAAAGAAGTAGTACGGGATCCCATGGCCAAGATATTCGCGTCATTATGTTTACGGGCCATCTCGGCGGTGAAACGGTCAAAACACAACAGGGCGCGTATACCGGGGAAACGGTTGGCGGCGATCGAAATGCCCCCTCCGGTTCCACAAATGAGTATGCCCCGTTCCGCTTCGTTATCCAAAACTTTACGTGCGACCAGCCGAGCGATCGCCGCGGTAGCGACCGGAGGGTCTGAAACGTGCGTTCCCACATCATCCACCGTGTGCCCCTCCTGGACGAGTTTTTCTTTCACCTTTTCCTTGAGCTCAAAACCCGCATGATCTGATCCCAGTGCAATGTTCATGCATACCGTCCTTTCCCTCGCGCGGCTTTTTCTCTCTCACTTCACCCTTCTTTAGCCATCAAGCTGTCCTGTATATCCCGGAGCTTCACAGAAAAAGAATCCCGGTTCACCTGGACGTCATCCCGCCGAACCACATCTCCCCTCGATACGGCTTTTTTCACTTTCGCACGGGCAGCAAGACCAATGGGCAAAGCGTTCATGTCCGTCGCGTTCTCAAAGGTATCGATCCGTCCGAATACGTCAAATCCTCCGATACCATCGATGAGAACACCCGGCTCCAGGTCCCTCTTTGCCACCGCTACTACCTCGGAATTGAAATGGTGAGAGTTTATGGTAGGCTCTCCCGTGATGACCGCCCGGGCCACCGAGATGGGGGTCTCGAAACTGCACAGGTGATAGGGACGGTACAGGGTGTAATACGGTCCCTCTCCCATGGAGTAGAACCCCAGATCCTGGCGAAGGTGTGCGGAATCGGAAGTAAATACAACAAATACTCCCGGTGCGACTTTACCAGTGGAATAGTCTACCACAAAATTATGCTCAAACACACCGCCGTTAGCACGCGGTATATACGTTTTGCAAAGATCCGGTACGTCCACCTTCTTCCCATGCATGCCTGGAATGTCGGGGAGCGCGCCGGTAGCGTTTGATACCTCGGCCATCTCTACCATGGTTTTCGTGCCGTCGATAAAAGCGCACAGCATCTTTGGATTCATGTGCTTGCCCTCGGCTTCTTCACGGCAGTCGTCGGGATTTGCGAAAAAATTCACCGGGTTATTTTTGCCCTTTCCAATAGTGACCACCTGAAAACCAAGGGTACGGGCAAATCGGTACAGTTCCATCACAGCCCCCGGCTCGTCACCGGCTGAAACGGTATAGATCACACCCATCTGGTCAGCCATCCGCTTGAGAATCCAGCCGCAGGTAACGTCGGTCTCCACGTTGAGCATAATGACATGCTTGCTGTTCAGTGTCCCGTAGTAGGCGACCTCGGCTCCCACGTCCGGTGATCCGGTAGCTTCCACTATCGCGTCAATTGACTCTGTTCGGGAAAGAAGATACGGGTCGGGCGTGACAAAGACCTTGCCCTTCTCAAGTGCTGCTTGAGCTTCCTGGGCCCGTTCGGCTACGGTTACCTGGTCGCGGGAAAAACCCACTTCCTCGAAGGCTTGTATACCTCTTTCCACATCGAGATCGGCTACCCCTGAAATGCGCAGCCCCGGCATCTGATAAGTGAGATTCAGCATGCCGCTTCCCATCTGTCCGCATCCCACCAATCCTACCTGGATTGGTTCCTTCGTGGCTTCTCTGCGCTTGAGTTCATTCAAAATTCGATACATGCGTAACGCTCCCTTCTATCTGATCCTGTGGTTGATTGATTTCAATGCAGGGTACAGGTCACGGTAGATCTCGAAACGCTCCCGGTAAAAAGGGGTACGTTCGGGGTCCGGTTCGAAGGTCTCTTTCACCCGCACCATTTCCCCGGCGGCCTCAGCACAATCAGCATAGGCCCCTCCGCCTATCGCCGCCAGTATGCCTGCCCCCATGACGCTCGCGTCATCATAGCGGAGAGTTTTCACTGGTTTTCCCAAAATATCGGCGCGTATCTGCAGCCATTCCCGTGATCGGGCACACCCTCCCACCGCTCGAATCTCGCGAGGTACCACGCCCTGTTCTTCGAAAAGATCGAGACTCACCTTCTGCTCGAACACCACCCCTTCCAGGATTGCGCGCACCAGTTCACCACGGGTAGTATTCAAGGTCATACCCACTACCGCCGCGCGGGATCGGGCATCGATCCAGGGAGTACCGCTGCCGGTAAGATGGGGCATCACAAAAATATGCGCCGGCTCATCGCTGAGTTCACGAAGAAGTATTTCATACGAGTCCTTCCCTTCCCGTGCTGCTTTCTCTATAGCATATGTGCCCAGCACATCGCGGAACCAGCGGAGAAAAAGCCCCGCTGTCTGGTTCAAGGTGGCCAACAAGTACCGGCCCGGTATGACATGGTCATAACAGGAAAATGTCAGGGGAGTGATATTCAACACCACATCCCCCCTTTCCACCGGAACACCCATAACTTCCGCGGTACCGGCGTTATCGCAGGCGGTATCCGGGTGCACCGAACCGGCACCCAGTCCTGCACAGCACTGGTCGTGTCCTCCCGCTACCAGTGGAAGATCCCGCGGTAAGCCCAGACTCTCTGCTACATCATGGCGGATAGTCCCCGAGCGCTGGCCGGAGGGAAAACAGGGAGCAAGCTGTTCAGGATCTATCCCCAGGTAATCGAGCATATCCTTCGACCAGGCCTTTTTGTGCCGGTCAAAGAGCATGGTCTTTGCCGCGAGGGAATAGTCTATGGCGGGTTCTCCTCCCAGTTTTAAAAAAATAAAGTCTTCGTAACAGAGAAAGTAGCGGGTCTTCTCAAAAACTTCCGGGTCATGGTCTCGAACCCACAAAAGCTTGGAAAGAGTGGTTATGGGGTGGGCCGGCACACCGGCCATGTCCAAAAGCACTTTTTCTCCAAAATGGTCCCGCAGCTTTTCGCTTTCCTCCACCGAACGCATGTCCATTCCCAACACGGTGGAGCGAACAACCATTCCATCCGGCCCCATGAAACAGACTGCCTCTCCTTGTGCGGAAACAGAAAGCGAGAGTGGAACCACAGGTGATGTGTGGGTGACTTCAGAGAGCACCTCCCGGACCTTGGACCAGATTTCTTCCGGGTCCTGTTCCGCCCACCCCGGACGGGGAGAGCTATAACCGTATTCCCGAACGGCTGACGCCAGGGCTTTCCCTTTTTCATCGAAAATACATGCTTTGCAGCGGGTGGTTCCTACATCAAGACCCAAAAAACCCATTATTCTCTCTCCACAAGGTCCCGCATAAATTCTATGGCGTAGCGGGCATGTTCGTCATAGACGGAATCATCAACTTTTTCCCGGAAGGCGAAATAGGGATCGGCGTGAGGGGGAATGTACTCGAGCACCAGGGAACCGGTGAAACCGATATCCTTGAGGGCTTTTATGATTTCCGGCCAATCCAGGTGCCCTTTTCCAGGGAGATCGCGCTGGTTGTCGGCAATGTGGGTATGCCGGAGCCACTTTCCGGCATCCCGTATGGCCCGGGGAATATTCGCTTCTTCTATATTCATGTGGAAAAGGTCCCCCATGATGGCCACATTGGGCATATCCACATCTGAGGCAAGCTGTACCGCCTGTTCCAGCCGGTTGACAAGATGGGTTTCGAAGCGGTTCCAGGGCTCGATGACCAGTTGTATTCCACGTTTTTCCGCTTCACGTGCACAGCGGCGAATGTTTTCTACCGCCATGGCCCATTCATCTTCTGCGCTCGGGAGTTCCCGCTTGATACGCATATTCTCCGTAGGAGCGATGATCACGGTTCCCGCCCCCACCGCCTCGGCCATGGAGATAGTTTTGGTAACATATTTGACCGCGTTTTCCCTTTTCTCGGGGTCAGCAGACGTCAAGTCCCGCTGCTCGCCGGAATAGATGTTGCACACCGAGGCTGCTTGAAACCCTCCGTCGGCAATGAGTTTGCGCGTTTCCTCCCAATCGTAGCGGTCAGGTTCACCCACCAGTTCGATGGCGTCATATCCATAGCGCAGCAGCCTGTCAACGCTTTTTTTTACCGGCTCGTCACCAAAAACCAGGATATTATAGGAATACAGCATGTTTTTCTCCCTTCTCACAATTATTCTTTCAAGAGTACTTTTGCCGTAAGCGTGCCAGCTCTCCAAAGTCATCTTTCACGTGCTCATACAGGCGTCGGTACAATTGATAGTAATCCATGTACAAAGCGTTCGCCTCACCGGAGGGTTCGAGCGGGTCATCGTACTCGGCCCATTCCTTGGCCACCGAAAAATCGGGAAACTTCCCCGTAGCCACTCCTGCGAGAATCGCGTCACCATAGGGAGCGCCGGTCCGGTTTTTCAGAAGCACGGTGGGAACGTTAAACACATCGGTGATAATTTTGCGCCACAACCGGCTGCGAGCTCCTCCTTCATTGAAGACGATGGGAAAATTGACCGGCCAGCCAGCTTCCTTGATGATCTCGAAAGAGTGATAGAGGGCAAACGCCACCGCTTCCATGATGGAGCGCACCAGGTGTCCCCTGTTGTGCGACAGGGTAAGACCGAAAAACACCCCGCGCGCCTGATGGTCCCAGATCGGGGTACGTTCGCCCATGAAATAGGGGAGCATGAGAAGGGCATCGCATCCGGGAGGAATTTTCTCCGCTTCAAGGTTAAGGACATCATAGGAGCTTACTCCCAGAATACGCTCCATCTCCACCTCGACGTGGGCGAAAGTATCACGGAACCAGCGCACCAGCTGTCCGCCGGTGGTGGTGGTGGGAATGGTGACATAGGTGTCCCGGGAACGGGCGGCATGGGCACACACTATCATACCGGGTAAAAAATCGGTGGTTCGATGGGCTATGCCGAAATTTCCACAGGTACCCAGGTTCATCTGGATATCACCTTCATCGATTACTCCTGCACCCACACAGGCGGCGTTGAAATCCACCGCTCCTCCGCACACCGGTGTTCCCGGTGCGAGACCTGTCGCCCGTGCTGCTTCAGGGGTGACTTCCCCCACCACATCTTCACAGGGGAAAGCCGAAGGGAAGATCTCTGCGGGCAAGCCTACCCGCTTAAGCATTTCCTCGTTGAAACGGTGTGTGCGTATATCCCAGGCCACCCCGTAAAAATCGGCCGCCCCGAAGTTCACCGTGGGTTTACCGGTGAGCTTCAAGCGGACAAAGCCGTCAATGGTCAACGCCTGAAAGATGCGCTTGAAGGATTCCGGGCGATTGTTTTTCTCCCAGAGAAGCTTCACCAACATGGGGTGGTCCTCCAGGGGATAGGCGGTAAGATCGAATATCACCTTTTCCCCGATCGTTTTCCGCAGCCATTCCACCTCTTCAACCGCCCGCCGGTCCATGAGGTTTTGGGCAAGATTGATAGGTTCGTGGTTTTCATCCACCATGACCAGGCAGGGTAACGCTGAAGAAGTTCCAATTCCCCTGATCTGTGCCGGGTTGATGTTCGCTTTTTCAATACACTCGCGTATCATTTCACAGGCGATCTGCCAGTAACGCTGGGGTTCGTGTTCA
>SKXZ01000214.1 GCA_007128145.1 Candidatus Nitricultor lacus
ACAATATTTTCAGCATAATGAGTTAAGAGGTGATTCGCATTTCGGGAATCGCACACTCAGTGATGAGTCGATAGAACTGATTCAGCAAGCTCGGGAGGAAAGGGTAAGACAGTTGTGAACGGGGAAGCATTTTTATAATTCATCCAAGAAAAAACATCCACGAGTCAAGTGGCTGGGAGAGTTTGAAATGGAAAAGGAATAATGCCAATACATCCATAGACCGCCCCAATCCCGGCCATGCGTACCCCCTCAGCAGGAACAGAGCTTTCCTCCCAAGGCTTGACGGATACACCCCTTGAGCTCGAGGCCGACGAGCACCCGGTACAATCTCCCCTCTTCCCATCCTGACAGGTGCAACAACTCTTCCCTGGTAACACCAACCGGGTCGATATGGGTAAGAATTTCCTTTTCTTCCGGGGTAAGATCGTGTCTTTCGCCACCTCCATCTTCTTGCCGTTCCTCATCTACCGTTATCCCTAAAGCAACCAACACGTCCTTCGGACCCTGCACAAGATATGCCCCCTGGGAAAGCAAGATATTTGTACCCCGGCTCATGGGTGAAGTCACCGGACCGGGAACCGCCATGACCTCCCGCCCCTGCTCCAGGGCAAAGCCAGCTGTTATCATGGTTCCGCTTTTTTCCGGGGCTTCCACAATGAGCGTGCCTTGGCTCATACCACTGAGGATACGGTTGCGGGCGGGAAAATTTTCCCGCCGAGCCCGGGTCCCGGGAGGGTATTCTGTTATCAAGGCCCCACCCGATGAAGTAATGTCACGGGCAAGATCAAGATGGGATGAAGGATAGACAACATCGAGTCCGCTTCCCAAAACGGCTACGGTACGCCCTCCCCCCTCCAGGGCACCACGGTGAGACTCACCGTCTATCCCGAGCGCCATGCCGCTTCCCACTACTATGCCTTCACGAGCCAGGTACCTTGCGAACTCCCGTGCCACCTTCCGTCCATAGGGGGTGGGTCGGCGGGTGCCGACCATGGCTACCGTCACCAGGTCATCGGTGAAATCAAATTCTCCCAGTTGGTATAACAGGAAAGGAGGAGCGTGCACATGATGTAAGAGCGGTGGATATCCCCTTTCACCTGGCACCAAAAGCCTGTATCCACGCTGGCATATGTCCTTCAATTCAGCTTCGGGATCAATTTTCACGCGTTCCGAGCAAAAGGATCGCGTGAGTGCCGGACCCAGGCAGGCTGTGAGTTCTTTTTCCGAAGCTTCCCAAGCGCTTCCCGCGTCACCAAAATACTCCACAAGTTTTGCAAAGCGGGCCGGCCCTATTCCCCGTATCCTGCTGAAGGCCACCCGATAACCCACGTCATCCATATCTAAAACTCCAGGTACTTGCGGTCCAATGACCGGTATTGGATAGCTTCGGCTATATGTTCCACCTCGATTTTTTCACTGCCCGCAAGATCCGCTATCGTTCGGGCCACCTTGAGTATTCGGTGATATGCTCGCGCGCTCAAGCCAAGGCCTTCCATGGTCTGTTCCAGCAAGCGTTCACCTTCTTTTGAGGTGGAGCAATACTTTTTCAAGTGGCGTACCTTCATTTGTACGTTCAACCCTATTCCCTTCCCCGTAAACCTCTCTTTCTGTCGGGTCCGGGCTGCGGCGACCCGCTCACGAACCGCTTGCGTACTTTCTTCCCTGCCTTCCCCGGCTACTTCGGCATATTCCAGGCGCGGTATTTCCACCTGTAAATCCACACGGTCGAGAAACGGTCCGGAGAGCTTGTTCCTATAGCGGACTATCTGGTGGGAAGAACATGTACAGGTGCGGGCCTGGTCGCCAAGATATCCGCAGGGACACGGATTACAGGCGACCACCAGGGTAAAACGAGCGGGGTATGTTGCGGTGGTGCTTGCACGGGATATGGTGATCGTCCCTTCCTCCAGAGGCTCTCGTAACGCCTCGAGAACATGGCGGTGAAATTCCAATACCTCGTCGAGAAAAAGAACTCCGTGATGGGCTAAGCTTACTTCGCCCGGTCTCGGCCATTGTCCACCTCCTATGAGCGCTACATCTGAAACACTATGATGGGGAGAGCGGACAGGACGCCTGGTAAGAAGGGGAACATCTTTTCCAAGATGCCCTCCCACACTGTGTACCTTGGTCACTTCGATGGATTCATCAAGTGTGAGTAGCGGCAATATGCCAGCAAGGCGTCTCGCGAGCATGGTTTTGCCTGAACCCGGTGGTCCGATAAAGAGAAGATGGTGCCCACCTGCTGCGGCAATCTCCAAGGCTCGTTTTCCCTGACGTTGGCCGCGAACCTCAGCTAGATCTTCTTCATCAGATAAACGGGTAAACAATGCTGAACGGTCTATATGAACAGGGTTTTTTTCTATTTTTCCCTCTAAAAAATCGCACACCTGAACAAGCGATTTGAAGCCATAAACCTGTACTCCTTCAGCGACTGCCCCTTCTTTGCCATTATCATGGCTGATCACGAGCTTTGAACCCTTACGGTAGAAACCCAAATAATGTGCTACCGGTAACACACCTCGAATAGGGCGTATATGGCCTGAAAGTGACAATTCACCCATAAATACAAACTGTGGTGGAGGAGGTTCTATCTGTTCAGTAGCAACTAAAAGTCCAATAGCGATGGCCAAATCAAAATCACTCCCACTTTTGCGCAGGGAAGCCGGAGCTAAATTTACGGTAACCCGGCGCGCCGGAAAAGTATACCCACTGTTTTTAATAGCACTACGTACACGCTCACGAGCCTCTTGTACTGCTGTATCCGGTAATCCAACGATACCGAAGGCTGGAAGGCCCGCTCCTACGTCAACCTCTACTTCTACGACTCGTGCATCGATACCTACTGTGGTTGCACTGAAAACCCGGGAGAACAATCCCTGCCACCTCCTCCTCTGTAATGAACAGCATCCATACTTAGAAAAATATCAATGCCAAATTTTTCCCTTCAAAATACTACTCCCAATAGTTTAATATAATTTATCAAGGGGTATTCGCATGGAAATTATCTATATCCTTATTTTAACCGTCTTTGCCAGTATGGTGGGAACACTTACCGGATTTGGTATTTCAACGATCATGGTACCAGTGTTGGTGCTCTATTTTCCCCTCGCACCGACACTATTACTCGTAGGCATCATTCACTGGTTTGGTAATATCTGTAAAATCACCATATTTAAACAAGGTATAAGTTACCGGCTTATCATGCAGTTCGGTATCCCGGGGATTCCCCTGGCCTTTCTGGGCGCACTCCTTGTCTTCTCTCTACCTGAAGCCTTACTTTCAAGGATTCTAGGAGCATTTCTTATCAGCTATGCTGCATTTCTGATTATCAAACCTAAGCTCAGAATTAAACATACCAATGCTACTATCGTGACCGGTGGTGCATTGTCCGGTTTTTTCGCGGGTATAATCGGAGTCGGTGGCGCGATACGGGCTGCTGCCCTTTCTGCTTTCGATTTACCAAAAGAAGTGTATATCGCCACTACAGGAGCAATCGGTTTGATCATTGATTC
>SKXZ01000103.1 GCA_007128145.1 Candidatus Nitricultor lacus
AGAAAGCTTGTACAATCCTCCTCTCTTTGCTTCACCTGGGTATAAAGAATATGCGGCTGGGACCCACAATGCCGGCTTTTATAACCCCACCCGCATACGAGGTGCTGAAAGAGAAATTCAACCTCCAGCCCATAACCACACCCCAGGAAGACATCAAAGCAATCCTGGGATGAGAACACCCTTGTTCCGGTGCCCGGAGAGGAGAAACCTTCTCCGGGCACTTTTTGTAAAGCTATCCTGCCACTTTGTGGCGACATCAAATATGTTAAATGGAGGAAAACGGGGAAACGTGAAAGTGTTGAATTGGGGAATTGGAAAGTACGGTTGAGGGCAGGAGGGCAGTGATGAGAAAAACAGATGAAAAATGGATTGCAGTTTTTATTCCTGGATTCTCCACTACTCACGACTCCCTACTCCCTACTCACTGCATTTAGAAAGGAGTTACACCATGGTAATTCAAGTCACGGAATGGAAAAATACACCCAGTCTTTCAAAAGCCGCACCGCTTGATGCTCGTGAACTGTATCACACAACCCACGCACAGGTGATTCACATGTCACTTTCACCGGATGAAGTTATCCCCCTGCATACTACACCAGTTGACGTTTTTTTCTACATTCTGGAAGGAACGGGAGAAGTACAAATAGGAGAAGAAAAAAAATTTGTGGATACGGAAGTACTGGTAGAAAGCCCGGCGAACATACCTCACGGAGTGAAAAATACCGGTAAATATACACTCCGATTCCTCGTTGTGAAAGTACCTTCACCGGCGTAAAAAAGGAGGCTAAACATGGTCACTTTGCTTGCAGAAAATGTGTATTGGGTTGGAACGGTGGACTGGAGCCTCCGTCATTTTCATGGCCACGAACTCTCCACTCACCGTGGGTCCTCATATAACAGCTACTTGATCAAGGACCAAAAGACCGCCTTAGTCGACACCGTCTGGGGGCCTTTTAAGGATGATTTTCTGGAAAAGGTCAGCAGTCTCATTGAACTTTCAAAAATTGATTATATCGTCATCAATCACTCAGAACCCGATCATTCGGGAGCTCTACCGGCTTTAATGCGCCATATTCCACAAGCCACTGTCATTGTATCCAAACAAGGGGAAAAAAGCGTGCCCGGGCACTATCACCAGCAATGGAACTTCCAACCGGTCGGAAATGGAGAAAATATTTCTTTAGGAAACAACCAACTGGTTTTTTTAGAAGCCCCTATGCTCCACTGGCCTGACAGCATGTTTACTTACCTGACCGGCCCCAACATTTTGATGCCAAATGACGCATTCGGACAACATTATGCGACTGCGTTTCGTTTCAACGACCTGGTGAACCAGCAGGAGCTCCACCAGGAGGCTCTCAAGTATTATGCGAATATCTTGACCCCCTTCAGTAAGCTGGTTTTGAAAAAAATCGATGAAGTTCTCGCGATGAATATTCCTGTACATATGATTGCCCCAAGCCACGGCGTTATCTGGAGGGATAATCCGTTGCAAATCGTCACCAGCTATCAGAAATGGGCACAACAGGAGCCCGAACAATCTGCGGTTATACTGTATGACACTATGTGGGAGGGAACCCGAACCATGGCTTATGCAATAGCAGAAGGTCTAGCAGAAAAGGGAATTCCACATAAACTCTTCCACATGGCTGTTTCTGACCGAAATGACATCATCACCGAAATATTCAAATCTCGGGCAATCATCCTCGGTTCACCTACCTTGAACAAGGGGTTGCTGCCAACTATGATGCCTATTCTGGAAGACATCCGGGGATTGAGTTTCCAGAATAAAATTGGTGCGGCCTTCGGTACCTACGGCTGGAGCGGTGAATCAGTGGGCATTATTGAAGAACATCTCAACCACTCTAACATCCCTCTTGCGGCAGAGGGGGTAAAAGCCAAGTGGCAGCCGGATGAGGATGCTCTTCACGCGTGCCGAGAACTCGGGAAAAACATGGCTGGAGAAATATCGAAAAATGAGAAAACACCAAAAACCACTGTGTGAATAAAAAACATGAGAGGGTGATGGGTGAAAACATTCATCACCCTCTCATGAACTGCTTTGTTTCAGGTCTTCAAAATATTTAAACGGAAGCCGCGAATGTTGATATGACTTCTCAAGTGAGGGCAAATCATATTCCACGCGGCAGATTTTCGCTTCTATGGTTTGTTTTTCAACGCTTATGAGTGCCCATGCCGCCCTCCAATCACCATCCTTGGGCCTTCCACAGCTGCCGTCATTTAAAAAATAAGTATCTTCCACCATGCGGAAAAAAGGAATATGAGTATGACCGCATACCAAAACTTTCGCCTCTTCCTCTTTCATAACATGAAGAAGGTTTTTGTCCGGCCGGTCAGGAAAGAGGTATTCGTTGATTCTTCGAGGACTTCCATGCACAAAGAGCATCCGAAATGAATCCACGGTTATTTCGTGGCGGGGCAGTAGGCCTTTCAGGAAATTACGGTTAACGTTATTTATCGCTTCATTAGTCCACTGAATGGATATTTTCCCCAATGCTTTCTCTTCTTCGCTTTTATAGGCGCACCCGCAATCATCTATTTTTTCGCCGACTCCCTGGTCATAATTTCCCTGTATAACCGGTATCCCAAGGGATTGAACTGTTTCACAAACCTCATTTGGAAAAGGACCATATCCTACCAGATCACCTAAACATATCGTCACATCCGGTCTATGTTTCCGGATATCACCTAAGGTGGCCTGCAAGCCGGTCAGATTCCCATGTATGTCGGAGAATACGGCAATTTTCATTATTCGACCACCCCTGGATACTTCATATCAGAATTGTATGATGTCATTTTCCCCATATGCATTATCTCCTGTGTTCTTTGATTCCTTTTCCGGTTCGCTCGGGGTTATCTTCAATTCGCTCTGAGAAGGAATGGTAGCTTCCTTTTTCCATGAAATCTCGAACATCAGCCTCTCCTTTTCATCTTTTCGGCCGGCTTCAACTTCCAACTTCATGAGTTCCACCGGATGCAAAGCTACATATTCTTCACCCTGCTGTACGTAGAGTGTCCCCTCACGCAGGCTCTTGATCAGATCTTCCAGGTATGCAATCACTCTGCCGATTTCCATTTTGCCCTTGAAACGAAGGTCTTTTTTACTCATTGTTTATCCTCCTCTGTAAATGCAGTGAGTAGGGAGTCGGGAGTAGGGAGTAGTGTAAATAGAACACCCAAACCCTCAACTGCATTTAACATATTTGATGCCGCAACGGATGTTGCCGGGCGGCTCCTTTGTAAATTCCATGAACTTACTCTAAGAAATGGGAAAAAAAGGCCGTGGCCTTGGCAAAATCCACCCCTCCAGTAACCTCAAAAACTGGGACATCTTTCAAAATATCCATATACCTGCTCGGAGAAAGATCAGGGTAGGGTTTCCCCGGTTCGGCTTCGAAAAAAAGGCCTGGTGATTTCATGAAAGTCCGGAAAACCTCCTTTTGCTCCGTTATATCTATTCTCTCTATGCGTATATTTCCCCCTCTCTGCTGCCAATTGAGGATCCCCATCCCGGCAAAACGTGCAGAAAGGGAAAATCGACCTTTGCCAAAAACACGACCAATATCAACATCATACTTTTCTTCCAATGTCCACAAACACTCAGACGGCTTTTTTCGAAAGTATTCGTATTTTTCTCTTGAAAACATGGAAGAAAGGTATGGATTATGCACTATTGTGCCTGGATTCACGCGGGGAAGCTTGGGAATACCATGCATCCATATACTCTCATCATCCTGTTGCCGCACGAGCAACCTGTCATTAGACACAAAGTCAAGCCCCTCTCCCACCAAATGGAGGGCCAGGGTTGATTTTCCTCTTCCCGCAAACCCGCACAAGGCCAAGCCCCTGCCTTTTCTGCTCACTCCTGAAGCGTGAAAAAGCAAATGCCCGCGCCATAACATCCACTGAATATACCGGTTGTTGATAAAATTGACAACCTGGTTCGGGTGTTCCCTGCAGGTGCCTACCACAAGGTTTGTACGAGGCGAGACAAAAAACACAAGACCGGTGTTTCTTTTCCTGATTATTCTTCCCTCAGGGAAATCCTGGTATTCTTCTTTGACACGTTTTTTCCCAGGTTCAGGTGGTTTTCTTTGCCAATTTTCAAATTGTTCAAAGGGAGGGGTTTCAAGAACCGTGACAATAACCTGAGATGGTACATTACTTTCCGTTGTTAAAAAATTCTGGTAGTATTTTCGTAAATACGATCCCAGTTCCCGTGAATTCAGATCTACTCGAATGAGGCAACCTTCAAAGAACATTTGTATACAATCCGTTACAGGATATTCCTCGTTATAATACCGAACAAAGCGGTGGAAATCACTGGATGGTTCTTCAGTCATCGAGCTCCTCCAGAACGTAATCAACGAATACATCAGCCGCGTTCATTCCCCGAGCTTCCATGAGCCCTCGAAAACCCCCAAAGGCCGAGACCTCAAATACCAGTGGTCCAAGTTCCGTTTCCACCACATCTACGGTGGTATAGTCAAGTCCAAAAAGCTTTTGTGCACAAAAGGCAATGTCTATAATTTCTCCAGGGGGATCATAATGCTGATAACTCCCCCCGAAATGGGTAGTGGTATTCCACTGGTTTTTTCTTCCCACTCTCGCATAAGTCGCAAGATACTGCCCTCCCAAAAAAACAACCCCTAAATCCCTGCTTTCATGGAGATTAAGCATCTTCTGTATATACATCACCGGGTTTCCGGTTCTTTTGAATTTACTCACCTTTTCCTGTAAACCATCTCCCGCCTCAACCACCATCATGCCCCTTGCCTTTGTGGTATACAAAGGCTTAAAAATTGCCCGACCAAAACTCTCCACGGTGCGACAGGCCTCTGTTACGTCTTCTGTTATACATGTGGGTGGAAGAGGGACTCCTCCCAATTTCATAGTTACCGTACAGGTCAGCCGATCTAACACGCGTATAATACACCGGGGGTCAGAAAAAATCCTCAATCCCTGTTCACGTAAAAATCGCAAGATTTCCAAACGGTCTAAAAAATCAGGAGAATAGCGCGCACCGATTTTTTTGATAATCAAACCATCAAGTTGGGATAGATCCTGACCCTGCAAGGTTACCATTCCATTTTCAACATCAAAGAGCAGCCCTTGCATGTCTACCAGCAATCGATAACCGGTTTTCTTTCCCAATGAATGAATCAACTGCTCAGATGACCACCCACCAGGAACACCTACTACGCCGATTCTTTTCATAATACTATCTCACCTAAAATAACCGTATTTTCCACCATCGATAACAAGTTTTTTTATTCAGGTTTCTCCAGAATGAGCACTTCTTCAGGGAAGTGAAAATGTTCCCACGGTTTATCCGCATGCTCTAAAAATTTACCTAAGAGGAGAGAAGCCTTCTGGAACATCACTCCAGCAAAACGCTGGTTAAGCTCAAACCGGGTCGAAGTTACCAGTGAGCGAATCACCCCCAAGGTTAACCTTGCCTCAAAAAACCTGTCCCCATGCTTCAGGGCAAAATTCCTGGCAAAATGGAACGCTACTGGAATGACACGGTTGATTGCCTGTCTTTCGGAGCTTTCAAAAACCGGCAAGCGAAAGAGGGATAAAAGAAATATGGAAATGTCCTGGACATAGTCAAGGTAGCGGGAACGATGAAGGTCAATAAAAAATAATTTGTCCCGCTCTGGATCATAGATAATATTGTCCAAGTTGAAATCTCCATGAATAAATACAGAAAATGGCGCGTTGATTTCTTCTTCCAAGGGTATGGCTTGTTCCAACATTTTTTCCAGTGAAAAAGAATCCCTGCCATCCTCCATCTTGGATTTTTGACGGTATTGCGGGTGCACCTTGAAGACATCATCCAGGCGTTCTGAAAGTTGTTTGAGAAAGCGGGGATTGACTGGGTCATTTTTCATTGTTTTTTCCCACACCGCTCCCATAGTGCGCTTAAGAGTACGCAAAGCTTTACTGATTATCTCGTCTTCCGCATTGAGGATAATGCTTTGCAGTGTTTCGCCGCCCAGGTATTCGAGTAATAAGGAACCGTTGTCTCCGAAGGTATGAAAGCCGAATACTGCCGGCGTAATACCCGGGAACAGGCGCTGCCAGTTTTCTATCGCTTCTTTTTCCTCAACCAGCTTCTTCAGTTTCCCTTCCTTGAAAATGACTCGCTGTGCCTTTCTGCGTTCTCCCTTTTCCTCTACTTTCCCCACCCGTAAACCGGAACGGGTTTCTGAATACGCCTGAAATGAGAGATCTTTCCGGGAAATACCCATTTCCGAGGATCGTAGGCTCTCTTCCAGTGCCTGGTACTGATGTATTTTTAATTTTTCGCCGATGACAGCGCTAATAATAGCTTCTCCAATGTTCAGCAAGGCGTCACCCACCCGTTCTAAATAACGAAAGATAAACAAAGTAGTGACGAGGTTTTCAGTTTCCCGCCCAAAACGCAGTTCTTCCATTATGACATGGAATACTTCACTGAAAAGATCATCGAGAGTGAACTCAGCTCGGCAAATGACAAGTGCACGGTTGATATCCTGCCGGTAAAGGGATGGATCAATGAGCTCCATGGCCCGAAATATTTCGCTGAAAAAGGGCTTGTATTGGTACTGCTGCATAAAATTGATAGAAGATAAATATTGTGTCTGACCCACGATATTAACGAGAAAATCAGAAATATGTTCCAGATTATTGGCTACTATGTCAATGGAACGCATCTGGTCAACCATCCTCTGGTCTGTGGATTCCCTATCCTGAAGACGGGCAAAACACTGGTTGACCACCAAGCTCTTCAGGATATCAATATAGTCTTCTCTGTCCTGTATTTTCTCCCTGACTTCCCCGTCTTCACCTTCCAAAATTTTCAAGGTGTCCTCCACCTGTTTGTAAACTTCAAGCGCAAGAAAACGCAGGTTTTCTTGGACTGTTCGTGTATATCGTATCATCAATCTTTTATCCCTTCGGTGTTTTCATCTGAACAACACACCTTTTGATTACGCTAAAAGCCTGCTTCTGTACTCACTTATTATGCGGGGACGCTCGGAATGGGCCACAATTAATGTTTTACGGATGGAGAGATCATCCCATGCCGGTTGTACCCCAATCTCGCGACCTGATTTTTCCTTTTCCTGCAGCAAGGGATCTTTGATCTTTTCACTCATATGTGTATCATCTCCCATGAAAATTAAAACA
The DNA here is from genome assembly GCA_007128145.1 of Candidatus Nitricultor lacus. GTDB lineage: Bacteria > Atribacterota > Atribacteria > Atribacterales > Atribacteraceae > Nitricultor > Nitricultor lacus. Next base: position 7,195 of record SKXZ01000103.1, read on the forward strand.
GGTTTTTCCGTACCTTTCCGGATACGGTTTTGACGGTTCACCACATTGATAAGAAACTCCGTAAATTCCTGCGATTGCGGGTTCCACACCTCGTACCCATCCACATCATAGTCAGCAAGAAGAATCGGCCAAAATTGTTCCGGGTGTGGAATGACGATTCCCGCTCCTAATGACCTTCCTTCTTCGATCACCTCTTCTGTTTCGTAAAAATATTCCAAGGTAAAATGTCTTTTAACTATGGCTTTTACCGCATTCAGAAATACATGAGCCCGATTGATCAACCGGTTATCATATTTTTCCCTTAATTCGTCAAAATAGTTACGAACTATCTTATTCTTTATGGCCTCCGGCGGAGTGATGGGACGGTTTTCTTCAAGGAGTTGAAGAAGTTTCAGAGTATATATGCGTACAAAGCTCACCAGTTCCTCGTCGGCTCCTGTTTCAGCCGCAGCTTTTTGCAACCGCTCTTCCCGGGATGGCTCGAGGATAGTGTCGATAAAATCAAAAAGCTGGCTTGAACGATATTGAAATGTATGCAACAACATAGCTTTGAAAACATCGGCCTTCTCAAACTTGGAGTTCTCGAAATGAAAGAGCAGCTGCACCTTACGGTTGAATTCTTTCGAATAACAATCCACCTCAACCCCGGTAAATCCCTCATAAGTTAAAGGAACGTTGTGTTGAGTAGGGATGATCAACTCGTCGCGCCGGTTGGGAAACATAGCATCAATTCGTTTTTTTATGAGTTTTATGGGAATGAACTCAGGGTGCCAGTGGATAGCCAGCACATATTGTTGTTGGGAGTATACCCTGGGAGGTCTCACTATGCGTTGTTTTTGCTCGGACGAGAGATCGGTGGATATTATTTTCCGGTATATTTCCTGATCCTGCTCTGTTATTTCCCTTGGAATGGCATCGAGCTCCAGGGGAGCATGATGTACAGCCTGTTTCAGTTTCGGTCCTTCCATCGCAACCTCCTTTCTCCCGTTTTTATGAAAAATACCATAATCGCCATCTGATCCGGTAAACCGGTGTTTTCCTGGTCACCACGAATATCGATATTTCCTTCACCCTTCGCAATAGTTTTGACAAGCCTCGATATAGGATATGATATTTTCAACCGGTACTTCTTTCCCCAACGTGTTAGAAGGTGAGACTATTAAAGAAGGCATGGCACGCGCTAAATCCATGCGCGATCGAACCTCTTGGGCCACCTCTTCCGGGGTAGAGAAGGGAAGAGTTCTTTGAACACTAATGGTTCCCCAGAAACTCATGCGGTCTCCATAGTGCATAATTATCTTTTCAGGGTCCTGGCACTCAGGTTGCAAAGGATGAATAACATCAAAACCGGCATCAACCAAATCCGGAATGATATCCTGAATATGCCCACAAGTATGGAGAAAAAAGAAAACTTGAGGAAAGTTCGCTTTCAAATCGTGAATAATTTCACTCCATACCGGTTGGAAGTACCGCCTCCACAACCTGGGATCTATCTGCAGGCAACTTTGCATACCGTAATCATCATAAAAACACAGTATTTCCACGCCGCATTTTGCATGTTCCCGGGCAAATCTCTGTGTGAATGAAGCAACTTTGCGGATAAGTGCTTCGGCCATTTCCGGCCGGGAAACCAAGTCTATCATGAATTCTTCCATTCCCCTCAACCAGTGGCACCATTCATAAACGCTTCCGCAATACGAGGCACTCATGTAGCCACCGGTAAGTATTTTCCGGGCTTTTGCCGCAACCAAGGGGATGCTTTCAGAATCGATACCGGGGGATGGGAAATCATCAATATCTTTCACAGTGCGAGCATGTTGCAGTGGGTGTACCATCTCTTCCGAACCGGGGTTATCCGGCCAAGGAATAAGTCCTACTCCCCACGGCGTCAGCGTTGCTTCTTCCGGAAGCGGTGGTTCAAAATACAAACGATCTAATCCATTCGATACCATCCTTAACCCGAAACTTGAGGATGAGGTATGGAAACGGGGTGTCTCTTTTTCCGCATGAGCCAAACGAACTTCAAAATCAAAGTGCTCTGCTGTATCTTCAATTCCTGTAAACTGGTGGAATTTCTCCCATGATGAAGGTGTAAATGCAGAACTCGCACCAAAGTCAAGACTCCATGGTACCCGGTCAAGATTCCCTGTACGTTTCAGTACACGTATTATTCGCTCCCTTGGTAAGAGTCCCATGATTGTCTCCTCTCCCTTACTCTCTTTCTCTCTTTTTTTCCCCTGAATCCCGCTTTCACTCAAAAAGTTCTTCTGGTGTTTCGTTTTCTTCCCCCGATTCAGAAAGATCCATTTTCGCTGTTCCTTCTACCTCCGCTGCTTCCAAAGTTTTCCGTACTTCATCCTCAGTGGTACGCAACCTCTTTTTGCAAAACTCCACCAGAAACACAGCGCGTTTTACCTTCACCGACAACTCATCCACACTTACTTCACCCTTTTCCATTTCGGCTACCAAGCTTTCCAGTTCCTGCATAGCTGAAACATAGGTCATATCATTATGTTCATTCACCATGGCTCTCCTCCACTCGACTCGTCAGCGTCCCTCTAAAGAGACGGGTATGCACTCGGTCTCCCGGTGTGAGTTCCTCGGAATCCCTTACCGCTTTGCCCTCATGGCTTGTGATACTGTACCCGCGACGTAAAACCCTGAGGGGGTCAAGATGATGTACAGCCTGTTCCAGTCTTTCGAGAATCCCTCTTGAACGGGGAAAAACATCCTGAATCTCTCTGTTCAGTCTTCTTTCCATATCACTCATAACTGAAAACCCCTTCTCAATATTTCTTCCCAGGCTTTCACGGAAACGCATCGATGTTTGAGCAAGCCTTATTTCCTCTTTTTCCACACGGTTCTCCAAAACACGAGAAAAGGATCGTATACGCTCTTCCAATATCCTTTGTTCTTGAAGAAACATTTCATTCATACATGCAAGATAATTTTCCTTAAACATGTCAATTTTCTCTTCAAAAAGATGTACTGTTTCAACCAGGTAATCAGCAACCGCAGTTGGTGTCTTCAGTGATTTATAGGCAACTATATCGAGCACGGTCATGTCACGCTGATGACCGATACCCGTAAGTACCGGGCAGGAAAAATCCGCCACAGCTCTTGCCAGCTCATAACCATCAAAGCAGGAAAGATCTTTCTGGGCTCCTCCTCCCCTGATAATCACTGCTACATCATATTTTACACCAATGCGATGAATTTCACCGAGCGCAGACAACAGTGATTTTTCCGCTTCCGCACCCTGCATTAATGCAGGGAACAAGCGCCAGTGAAACCGGTATCCGTATGAATTGCTCTCCAGCTGGGAGACAAAATCACCATATCCGGCGGCCTGCGGTGAAGAAACAACTGCAATCCTCTGTGGAACAAGAGGAAAGGGTATTTCTTTGTTAGCATTGATAATGCCTTCTTTTTCAAGCCTTTCCAGTACTTCCCGGCGACGCTTCGCTAATTCTCCCAAAGAATATGTTGGATCAATGTCCTTTATATGAAGTTTCAGTCCATGAACGGGGTGAAGTTCAATTTTCGCGAAAAACATGATTCTCATTCCGGGCTTAATATCCACCCCGGTGAAATCAAGGAAGAGTGGGAGTATCCGTTTTGCGTCACGGGCCCAAATCACGGCTTCAGCAGAAGCCTTCAAGGTATCATCCTGTTTTTCTGCCAGTTCTAAAAACATATGACCTTTATGGTCACGAATGTTCACTATTTCGGCTATTACCCAGCAGGGTTCGGGGAAGGTTTCCTGAAGACAAGCCCTTACCAAACCCATCAAGAATGAAAGTGTCACCGCACCCTGCTCCATTACTTAACCTCCTCTTTACATAGATTGTATACAGATAAACGTGAACACCTAACATGATACCCCAAATTCACAGTCGCACCAAGACGGGAAACACATCCCGTACTTTCCCACGTTCTTTCATTGACGTAACATCTGCTCCCGGCTAATCTATTGAAAGATAAAGGTATGAATGTATATTCATGAAAGTTGTGAAAAGAAACGGGAATCACTTCAGGAAAGAATAATCGGGGATAGATAATGACTCAGAAAGTTACCCTTTGGACACTCTGGAAAAAAGATATGTATAGAGCACGCTTCGGTTTTGCCGTTATCGTTATAAGCATCGCTGCTTGGAATCTTTTCCTTTATTTACAGCAAATGGACTGGAGTAAAGATGTAATTCTTATTCTTTCGCTGGCCCCCCTTGTTACCCTCCCCTTTTTTGCCTTCATCAATGGATTCACTTTTCTCCGTAGAGAATGGAATAATAAATCCATTGTCCAACTCCACAAACTTCAAGTAAAAAGCGCGAACATTCTCGCAAGTAAGCTCCTAACCTTATATGTACAAATTGTTCTTTTCACCTTTCTTGTATTGTTTTGTATAATGTTTATCTGGAAACAACCCGCTTTTTCACACTTTTCGACAGGCTCTGTTATAATTTTTATACTTATTTTTTCCGCCCTATTGACCGGCTTGGGAGTAATCTCACAATTTTCCTATGTAGCGGGAAAAATGGTAAAAAAGTCTTCCTGGTTGGTGAGCCTGTGGGTATTTTTTCTCACCTTGTGGGGAGTCATGAAACTAACTCAATACCTCCTGCCTCTTTTTGTGTGGTTTCCATCTCTGCCCGTCCAAATGGATTTCCTGAATCAAAGCGGGCTTCAATCCCTCGTTATAGACACCTCACCTTTAGGTGCTTTGACATCAAGTATTGTGCTAATATTTCTTTTAGGAGTATGGCTTTTAGAAAAATATGTGGAAACACAATAATAAAAGGTGAATCATGGCTAGTCGTCTTATTTTTTTCATCTGCCTCATTTTTCTCACTGTGTTTGCCTTGAAGGACATCCACAGTAGCGGCATACGACAGCTCTTTGCCCCATTCGAGACAATTACTACTGTACCCTTCAATGGTGATTTGGATGAGCTTGATGAACGCTGGTTTGAAACGTGGGATACACCTCCTCCTTCCCTTGATGAGGAGTGAGGGAACCTGTGTCTTTACCCGGCGATATGTAATAAATGGAATGCAAAGAGGTGATAGATAAAATGGATAAAATGAAGAAAATGAAAAGATTTTCCTCGTACCTTGTACTGGCTTTCATTCTGTGTGGAGTTTTCGTCGTGGGAAGAGTTGCCCTGGCAAGGCCCTCCATTGATTCACGATCCTTTCCGGTCGGTGAAGCTCATAAAGCACGTATCGAGATACATTTCGGTGCAGGACAACTCAATGTATCAGGTGGATCCGTGGAATTAGCTGAAACCGAGTTTGATTATTCAAATCCACGCTGGAGACCTGAGGTCACACACTCGACAACAGGAGGAGAAGGGTACCTTTTGCTGCAGCATCCCACAACGCTTCTTGGGTTTTTCCACTTGGGACCGATACGTAATGCCTGGGATATTAAACTCAACAACACTCTCCCCATTGAACTCAGTATCAAAATGGGTGCGGGCAGAAGCAATCTCAAAATGGGATGGCTCAACCTGCAAAACCTCGATATCAAAGGGGGAGCGGGAGAGTTGGTTCTTGATCTAACCGGGCGCTGGAACACGAACTGCATAATCAA